>JAFUKS010000218.1 GCA_017473445.1 Lachnospiraceae bacterium | reverse complement strand
GAGTGATCATGCCTTCATCTACCAGATCACAAGCGATATTGATAGCTGCAGGAGCGGTTCTCTTACCATTTCTGGTCTGTAAGAAGTACAGCTTGCCTTCTTCAATAGTGAACTCCATATCCTGCATATCACGATAGTGATTCTCTAACTTGTTAGCGATAGCCATGAATTCTGCGTAGCACTCAGGCATATCCTCTTCCAGCTTGGAGATAGGCTGAGGTGTACGAACACCTGCAACTACGTCTTCACCCTGAGCATTGATCAGGTACTCACCGTAGATGCCCTTCTCACCGGTGGAAGGATTACGGGTAAATGCAACACCGGTACCGGAGGTCTCACCCTTGTTACCGAATACCATGCACTGTACGTTTACAGCGGTACCCCAATCACCGGGGATATCATTCATACGTCTGTAAACAATAGCACGAGGGTTGTCCCAAGAACGGAATACTGCCTTAACAGCACCCATTAACTGCTCCTTAGGATCCTGAGGGAACTCTTCGCCGTTCATAGCCTCTTTGTAAACTGCCTTAAATCTGATTGCTAATTCCTTTAAGTCATCAGCGGTCAGCTCGGTGTCATATACAACACCCTTCTCTTCCTTCATCTCATCGATGATCTTCTCGAAGAAGCTCTTAGGAACTTCCATAACAACGTCAGAATACATCTGGATGAAACGACGATAGGAATCATATGCAAATCTAGGGTTGCCGGTCTTCTTTGCAAAGCCTTCAACAGCCACATCATTTAAGCCCAGGTTTAGGATGGTATCCATCATACCGGGCATGGATGCTCTAGCACCGGAACGTACGGAAACAAGCAGGGGATCTTCGGTATCACCGAATTTCTTGCCCATTAATGCTTCCAGATCAGCGATGTTTGCGAAAATCTGCTCTTTGATTTCGTCAGAAATCTGCTTGCCCTGATTGTAGTAATCGGTACAAGCTTCAGTGGTTACAGTGAAACCCTGAGGAATAGGCAGGCCTAAGTTGGTCATTTCTGCCAGGTTAGCACCTTTACCACCTAACAGATTTCTCATGTCTGCGTTTCCTTCTTTAAATTTGTAGACCCATTTGTTCATTCTTTTTGTCTCCCTTTTTAATAATATTTTTATGACAAAAAATTTAGTCTTTTAGACATACGACACGTAAGGTCGCAGTCCCGTACACACCATTTTAACAACTTGCCCGAGGAATATCAAGCCGAAATTGACATTTTTTTGACAGACAAATTTATTTTGTGCATTTTAACTAATTTTTGTATTCGGTTTGCTCCATTTTTGTAAACATTCGGAACCCCGTTCCCTCAACGAGGCACTTTTACAAACAGACTCGGAATCGTTAATCTTACTCTTTTTCCAGCACAGGCACAAAGCTATCAAATATATATACATCATAACGATCCTTTACACTTTCCAGTTCCTCCTGACTGCGAACGGTCCATGCCGCACTTATATTTCCGTAAAGGCCCGTACAGATTTTTCGTGCCAACACATCATCATAAGCAAAATTATAAGATATGAAATCCGGCTGGGCCAGCACATTAAAGAAAAGATTCTGCATTGCCCAGTATAATGCACCGGACTTGCTGCCCTTGGTCAAATAATCCTCTGCCAGTTGTCCCCGGACTACCTCTTTATGGTTCCTGCGATACCAATACAATATCATTGGATTAAAGGACTGGACACAGTACTTTCCGTCATATGCGGAAAGAATGGGATCCGCCAAATCACAAAGACCGGTATCGGTACTTTCTCCTTTATATTCCACCACCAAGGGCACCTGTCCGTCAATCACATCCAATGCTTCCTGCAAAGTAGGAATATGTTCCGTGGTATCTAATAAAGTAAGGTCTTTGATTTCTTCGTAGGTCTTGTCTGCCACCAAAGCATCCACGCCACACATTCTCTTCAAATTGTAGTCATGAAATACCACTACCACTCCGTCCTTGGTACTCTGAATATCCAGTTCAACACTATATCCTGCTGCAATCGCCTTTTCAAAGGACTTCAGTGAATTTTCAGGTGCATCGGAGGTATTGTCATAAAAGCCTCTGTGTGCCACCAGTGGATTATCCAGTACGGACAAATCCGGCTTATTCACAATACGGGGCATAATCAGCACCATATACAGCACCCCTATGATACCCGCCATCCACAGAACAATTCTGACCAGACGCTGCTTCCAGGTCTTTTTCTTTTTTGTCTTTTGGGTCTTTACAGTTTCTTCTGTCTTTTCAGTAACGTTTACGTTTTCCATGGTATACTCCCTTCCTCTTTTGCGGTCATCGGACCCAATCCCCAAACAAAGCGTCCGTTTCCACACATAGTCTATATCATACCCTATCTTTCCAATCTTTGCAATTCCCCATGTTTGCGAATTATCCTTGAAAATAATCCGCTTTCGTGTATAATAGATGGCGTGGCTGTAAACGAGATATAATAAATAAGTAAATAAGATTGAGGTTTTTGAGATGATTAGTGCAAACAATGTTACCTTACGAATCGGTAAGAAAGCGTTATTTGAAGATGTCAACATTAAGTTCACCGAGGGCAACTGCTACGGCTTAATTGGTGCTAACGGTGCAGGTAAATCCACCTTCCTGAAGATTCTTTCCGGCAAGCTGGAGACCACCAAGGGTGATGTGACCATTACTCCCGGTCAGCGTCTGTCCGTACTGGAACAGGACCATTTTAAATATGATGATTGTGTTGTTATGGACACCGTTATTATGGGTAATGAGCGTCTGTAT
>JAFUKS010000217.1 GCA_017473445.1 Lachnospiraceae bacterium | reverse complement strand
TAGAACTGAGTTTCAACGAGATAGAGAAAGAGTTGTTAACTGTAAAGCATTTCGACGCTTGGTTGACAAGGCACAGATTTTTGGTTCGGAAAAAGGCGATTATTATAGAACACGTATGACACATTCATTAGAGGTTAACCAGATTGCAAAAGCAATTGCATATGCATTGAAGTTAAATTTAGATTTAACAGAGGCCATTGCGCTAGGACACGATTTGGGTCATACACCTTTTGGACATCAGGGAGAAAGAACGTTAGACGCCATCTTGAAAGGCGATATAGATGTGGGCTTGGTTGCATCAAAGAATTTGTTAAAAAGCAGTTGCTTTGGTGGCTTTAAACATAATTATCAAAGTGTAAGAATACTAACCCAATTGGAAGAAAAATATGTTAATCATCCTGGTCTTAATGTTAGTGTACAAGTTGTAGAGGGTGTACTGAAACATACTAAACTAAAGGAAGATATACCGTTACAAGACTTTTTAAAGCAGGATTATATAGATAGAATAAATGTTTATTCATATGATAAGGAACAGGTATGCTCTACTTTAGAAGGCCAAACGGTAGCAATTGCGGATGAAATTGCTCAGAGAGGGCATGATGTAGATGATGCGTTGACCTCTGGAGTTATGTCTATAGATGAATTTATTGATCGGCTTAGAATAAGTAAATGCAGTCAGTTGGCAAAGAAGATTCAAAATGAAATTGAGCAAATGGACAAGGAGAAACGTATTTTTATCGATAAGAAGGACTTAAGAATCGCAAGGGTTGTATCGTGTATTATTAATTATTTTATTTCATCTACAATTGACGTTTCTAAAGATAATTTGGAAAAGTATACCGGTAAAAAGGAAGACCTCTTAAAAAACGCCACTAAATTGATCTGTTTTTCAGCTGACGCTGAGGGGGTTAATTCATATTTGGAAAGAGTCGTGCAAAAGAAGGTAATATGCAATAATGAAGTGGCCAGGGCTGATTATAATGCAAGTATGGTTGTAAAAACGTTATTTGAGAAATATTACTCAAATCCAAGATTGTTGCATGCAGGAACTATTCATAAAATTTTTATGGAAACGTTAATGCATAAATGTGAAGCTGTCGCCAATAGTGCAGTTAATTTGGATGATACAAGTATTCGAATTGCCAATAATGAAATAAAACAGCTCACGAAGGATGAGTTTGATGAAAAAGAGATAAGATTATATCTACAAAGCGGAAACGTTGATGGACGTGAAAATGATGTAATTATATTTGAAAAAAGAAAAATACTGATAAGAGCTATAACAGATTATATTGCAGGTATGAAAGATGGTTATGCATTAGAAGAATTTGAAAAATTAAAGTAGTCGAAAAGTAATTAATGTTAGAAGGGCAGGTAATTCACTTACCTGCCTTCTTTTTATTTTTATTGTACAAATCCCCAATTTGCTATAATATAAAAACAACCCTATTAATCATTGAGAATACTTCCTACGGAGCCCCCTATGAAACTATACATCAAAGAACTTCGCGAACAATACAATATGACCCAGAAAGACCTGGCAGACAGACTTCAGGTCTCTTTCCAGACCATCAGCAAATGGGAAAATGGCGTGAATCTACCGGATATTACACATATTCCTCGTCTTGCGGATGTTTTTGGAGTGAGTGCGGATGTGATTCTTGGATTGGAACCTATGAATCCCAAAGCGGATTTACGTAAATATGATGGTATCGACTACTGGAATGAAAACAGGGAGCTGATTAAGATATGGAAGGCTCTGTACTGGAATGAGGACTATTTTGAATTTCTGGTACGGGATGTATGGAAATTCGACCGCCCCATGGATATTTTGGATTTCGGTTGTGGCTACGGATTTCTGGGACGCAAATTCATGCCTTTATTGCCGAAAGGCAGCAGCTATACCGGTATTGAATTAGATGAAGGACAGATTAAAGAGGCACAGGACTATTTTGACCAAACTGCTTATTCGCACCAATTTATCCGGCAGGATATATATACGTATGAGCCTGTGAAGAAATATGACCTGGTGGTAGCATTATTTCTCTTGTCCTATATGCATCACCCGGAGCAACTGATTCAAAAAATGAAAGAATCTCTGAGACCGGGCGGAATGCTCTTGCTGATAGATGCGAATCTGGAGGTGGAGCAGGCCGGTTATTTTTCGGGGCTGGAGAAAGAGGAAAATGGTATGCCTCGGCCTGATTTTATACCTGTGTGGGAATACGAAATGTCCCATCAGGAACAGGATTATCGAATGGGCACCAAGCTACCGTATCTTTTGAAGAAGTGCGGATTCCAACATATTGGGGCCCGATTAAGCGACCAGGTGACCATATATGAACCGTCAGATGAGGAGAAAGGTCCCATGAATGATATTTTCCGCTATGTATATGAGCATGAGGATTGTTACCGGGGCGGTATGAATTATTTTATGAACAGAGGTGCCGGTTTACAAAAGGCATCGGAATATATGGATTATTATGAGAAAACCAAGGACTATTTTCAGTCTGAGGACGCAATAGCAGTGAAAACATCGGGAGTATATTTTGTGTATGCTACCATCTAGCGAAAGAAGGGGAGATACCAATGAATTGGAAGGAACAACAGAGATTAAATCCTCAAGTAATGACAGCCCCATGTGAAGCGACTCCGAAGGAAGTGGATTATGATGGTAGTCGTTTAGAGGTATTGAACCGTCACATCCAGAGTCTGATAGAGGAGGGGCTGATTTGGTCCGGCAGTTATTGCCTATGGAGACATGGTAAGGTGTTTGCGGATGTGTCCATGGGTACGTTGGCTTGTACCTGGCAGGGGAATCATCAGTTTTTACCTAATACCCTATTTGAAATTCAATCCATTGGTAAGTTGATTACAGCAATTGCTATTTTGAAACTGATGGAAGACGGTATACTCTACCTGGGACAGCCGGTAAGGGAATGGATACCGGAATTTGCGAAAGGAGATTTCGGGCAGATTACTATTTTGCATTTGCTCACCCATACTTCCGGGTTATGTGCCTTGGAGGATAGTTATCCCCAGGATGAGCGGAAATGGTGGGAGCAGATGAATGAGAAGGAACCTGAGGGCACATGGATTTCCGCTGTGGTAAAGACCGGACTTCATGCCAAGCCCGGTGAGAAATGGATTTATTCCATTATCAGTTATTCTATTCTGGGGGAAATTATCCATAGAGCTACCGGTATGGAGGCCGAAGAATACATCAAAGAAACCATTTTCCTCCCCTGTGAAATGTTTGATACTCATTGGAGAAAGGATGGCACGGAGGAATGGGTGAAACGGTATAATATTGCCAACGAAACCGACCTACGGATGGTTCGGCAGTGTGAACGGGAGGGTATTATGGCGCTGGCGGCGCCTACCTATCCCAGTTGGCCGGGAATTCCCCACACAGCAGGAGGGCAGATGTCTACTGCCAGAGAGATGGTGCATCTGGGAGAAATGATTTTGCGGGACGGCTATTATCGCGGAAAAAGGGTCATGGGCAAGAAAGCCCTTTCCTTGCTATGGACCAACATGCTGGGAGAACAGGTACGGGATGTGTCCTTTGGGCACAATCAAAGGATTATTTATGGTCCCGGCGTCCCTATATATTCACAAAAGATGGATTTGGATCAGATCCTTTCGGAAGGGACCATTTATCATGAGGGGTCAGGTACCTGCGTGCTTTTGATAGATAAGGAAGAGGATTTTGTGGCAATGTTCCAAACCAGCTTTCGTAAGGAATTTAACTGGGAGCATAGGGCAGTAAAGGGCACTGCTTCCATCATTTGGTCAGGAATAAAATAAACGTACTTTAGAAGGACTGCTATTAATAGCAGTCCTTTTCGCGTGTAGGGCGAATTTTTGTCGCAAGTGCCGTTATTGGAATGGATTAGAGCCCCATTTATAATAATTTCAGGAGTAGGAAGGAGATAAAAGAACATGAATATTTTGAAAGAAAAGAAGTACAGCCTCCTGAAAAATATACTATACGTGTACAAAGGAGTAGCGCAGCATAAGCCATATTTAATTATTCTGCTATTGATATCCATTATCAGTACGGCGGGAAATCGGTTTTTATGGCTCTTTACCGGCAAGTATATCATTGAGTATATCAGCAATGGAATGGCAGCAGGTGATTTGGTGCGGATGGTGGTATATTTGTCCGGTGCAAGTATTCTATGTGCACTGGGCAGAAATGCGGTGAATTTTGGTAAAGAACCGGCAGCATTTTATGTGAGACCTATGTTTATGTTGGATAGAAACAAGAAGCTGATTGCTATGCCCTATGAATATCTGGAATACAATGAAATCCTGGATGCATTGCAAAAATCCAGAAAATCCACTACCCAGACGGAAACCGGAATAGAGGGAATCATCCGGTTTACTCTGGTATTTTGTTCGGATTTATTCACCTGTATTGTAGCTATTGCGATATTATGCAGAATCAGTATTTTGATGATTGGGGTGGTAATCGTTTTTGGCTTATTGTCCTATATTTCCATAGACAGAGCGGCTAAAAGGGAGAAATATCTGACCAATGACAGTGTTTCCTATCAGGAACGAAAGAAGGATTATTTCAAAGAAGTTTGCAAGGATTTTTCTTATGGAAAAGATATCAGACTCTACGGAGTAGGTAGCAAGCTTATGAATTCCCAGAGGACATTGCATGAAGAGCTCCACGAGAATGTATGTAAAGCCAAGAATCAGTGGATGAGAAGTGGTATTTTTACCAATTCCTTAGATATGCTGCGAGAGGGTCTTATGTATGTGAGTCTGGTGTACTCTATTATACAAAAGAACCTGGGAATTGGTGATTTTACCATGTACGTGGGATGTGTCCGGAATTTTGCATCCACATTTTATAATGTGATGGATATCTATACCAAATTGCGCCGATGCAGCAGAGAGGTAAACGATTATCGTTCTTTAAATGAGTTCTGCGACGAACAGGAGTGTGAGGGCAAGAAATTACCGGTTTGCGACCGGTATGAAATACGTTTTGAGAATGTATCCTTCTGTTATCCGGGAACGGAAGTGTATGCTTTAAAGGATATAAATTTGACCCTATCTCCCGGGCAAAAACTGGCAGTTGTGGGATTAAACGGTGCAGGCAAAACCACCTTTATCAAGCTGCTGTTGAAATTGTATGAGCCCACCGAGGGGCATATTTACTTGAATGGGGTGGATATCAAAGAATATGATAGGGCCGCATATTATGAGTTATTTGCCCCCGTATTTCAGGATATGGAGTGCTATGCATTTTCTCTGGCTGAAAATGTATCCATGAAAGTGGAAGAAAAGACGGACAAAAAGCAAGTGGAACGCTGTCTGCGGCAAGCGGGCTTGGGGAATAAGCTGGATGAATGGCCCAAGGGAGTGGATACTCCCCTATTGAAGGTATTACATGAGGACGGGGTGCTCTTGTCAGGTGGAGAACGGCAAAAGATGGCTTTGGCCAGAGCCTTGTACAAAGATGCCCCCATTGTAATATTGGATGAGCCAACCGCGGCATTAGACGCTATGGCAGAGAGTAGGATGTATGAGGAATTTGACCGGATGATACGGGGCAAATTAGCCGTGTATATTTCTCATCGGTTAGCTAGTACCCGATTTTGCCATGAGATAGCCATGTTTGAGGGTGGGGAGCTGATTGAATGCGGAACCCATGATGAATTGATGCATTGTGGAGGAAAGTATGCGCAAATGTTTGAGATGCAAGCACACTACTACAAGGAGGAACAGCCCAATGAAGCAGTCGGAGTCTAAATTATCCAAATGCATCAGGACCTGCACATTCTTTTATAAAGAGGCCATAAAAGAAAGAAAAGGATATCCTGTTTTCATTATTTTGTATATTTTAATATCTGCCTTGGCACCTTTTATTAATATTTTGGTGCCCAAGTATATTATAGAAGAACTGACGGGAACTCAAAACATTACCAATATAGCCGGGTATGTATTGTTGATTGTATTGGGAAATTATATTATCGGGGGGCTTATCCGTATCCTGCAGGAGTCCAGGGCAAAGCAGGAGGATTGGTTTGCCCGAAAATTCGACATGATGATGTCGGAAAAAGCCATGTTCATGAAGTTTGAAAACACGGAAAAGGAAAGTGCCCTGGAAGCACAGCAAAAGGCAGAAATCGGAATGTCCTGGTATTCAGGAGGGATTAGGGGAATGTCCGATTGTGTGATTGGGATTTGTTCTGCCCTGCTTACCTTTGGTGGTGTGGTGTGTATCGTGACCCGGATATCCCCGTGGCTGTTTCTGGCAGCCCTAGGCGCGGTATGCGTGGAGACCTTTTGTACTTCAAAGATTAATCGGGCATCTCAGGAAGTGTTTGAGAAGACGCCTGCAATTAATAAATTTTATTCCTATATTTATACCCGGATATCCAATCGGGAATATGCCAAGGAACTGCGTCTGTATGCAGGGACGGATATTGTTGAAAAGAAGGCAATGGATAATGCCAAGGCATTGAATGTGATGGATAATGAATGTGCCCGCAAACAATTCGGCTGGGGGATTCCGGGAGCAATCGTTTCGGCTGTAAGCTATGGATTTTCATATTGTTATCTGGGTATAGGAACAATTCGGGGAGAGCTTACTATTGCAGAATTCGTCATGTGTATCACTGCCATTGAGACTTTTTCCGGTGGTTGTCTCCAGCCGCTTATCAGTCATACGCAGCAGCTGGTCATGAAATGCAATTTCATGGATTCCTTTATCCGGTTTATGAATTTGGATGATGGGGAAAAGACAGGGGATAGGTCTATTAACCGAGAAGGATTTGATGAAATCTGTTTTGATGGGGTATCTTTTAAGTATCCGGGGTCTGACCAATATATATTAAAGGATATAAATTTCACCATTCATAAAGGGGAAAGAATTTCCATTGTGGGATTAAACGGAGCAGGCAAATCCACCCTGGTGAAGTTGATTTGCCGCTTATATGATGTGACGGAAGGGGAAATTCGAATTGGTGGCAGAAACATAAAGGAATATCGGTACGAAGATTATATCCGAATATTGGCGGTGGTATTTCAGGATTTTAAATTATTCGGATATACTTTGGATGAAAATATTCGTATAGGGGCAGAGAAAGAAATAAGGCAGGGAGGGGTGGATGAAAATGATGCTTCCCAGGAATTAAAAAGCATCTATGAAACCAGTGGAATCTCCCAATGGGTAAATGAATTGAGCCAAAAGGGCAATACGCTTCTGGGCAAAGAGTTTGACGAAGCCGGAATGGAACCCTCCGGTGGACAAGCACAGAAAATTGCTATTGCAAGGGCATTATATTGCAATGCCCCGGTGGTAATCCTGGATGAGCCCACAGCGGCCCTTGACCCGGTGGCAGAGTATGAAATATACAATAGATTTCATCAGCTGATTCACAATCGGACGGCTATCTATATTTCCCATAGGCTTTCATCCTGCAAGTTCTGTGACAAGATTATTGTATTAGCGGACAAGACTATTCGAGAAGTGGGCTCCCATGAGGAATTAATGGAAAGAAACGGAATCTATGCGGAAATGTTTATGACACAAGCAAAGTGGTATGTAGAGAAAGTGTAGCAAACCAATCCCAAAGTGTACATTTTTTCATGCCTATTGATGAAGCCAATCGAATTGTCTATCGTGAAAAGGATGGCGCAATCATTATAGTGTCATGCAAAGGACATTACGAAGACTAAATAAGTATTATACATAGGAGATCCATCGGTCAAATTTGACCGATGGACCTCTTTTTATAATGTTAAAATCTATTTGTAAACACATGTTGCAAGAGGAAAGGAGGTAAACGATGCTGGGACACCCGCTTTATAACAAAGGAGATATTGTATCGTTTCTACACAATGGTCAGGAAAAGACAGGTAAGGTTTCGGGTGTAGATTCCTATGGCACCTTTGGTCAACAGGAGGAGCCGTCCTATGACATCTACATTGTGGAGGAAAATTGTGTGTATAAGCATATCCGGGAATCATGGGTTTTGACCGGTCAAATATGACCGACGCTTATCACCTGAAAATACTAAAATCTATTTGTAAACACAATTACAAATACAAGCAAAAGAAAAGGAGGACTCAAATATGTTCCTTGATATGATTTATGATATTTTTCGGGAGAGCAGAATCCCCGGAGAGCGTCAGATGAGACTGACGGAGTGGTACAAAATGTCCCATGCAGGAGAAAAGAATACTCGGGAAGCTTGGAATGCTTGGTATTTTTCTCTTCCCTATGTGGAAAAACTGGTGCAACTGGAGTTTCATACCAACGATGCGGTGTATTGTAAATCCCAAAGTTATAATGGAGCCCATCATATTTTAGTTCCTCTGGATGGGGAATGGCAGCGCAATGAAGAATTGGTGTCGCTGCTTCTGATACTGGCTCAACTATGGGGAGAAAGTCTCCCGGTATATCAGGTGACTGTGGATAAATATAGTGAATGCGAAAAAATCCAGCAGTTCCTGGAGGAAAAATGTACTGCTCATATGGAACCCATTCTGCAGAGAATGAGAGAAAAGTCCGTGCAGTACCATGGGGAGAACTTCCGATACTTGCTGCTGGATGGCCGGATAGAATCCTTCAAGGAGTCTAATGCGGGATGGGGAGACTACCTACGCTTTAGAAAAGTGCTTATGATGTAAGTTAGGAATAGAAAGACAAGCAGGGAAAGGAGGAAATGCATTATGTTTGAAAATCAAAGTAGGCAGGAGGAAATCCGGAGCACTGTCATGAGGGAGTATTTTCTTCGGTGTAAAAGAACCGGAGAGCCGCCCCGGTTGATGCCGGAGGCTCATACCCGGGAAAAAGTGCTGGATCAAATTCAGCAGTGGCTTAAAGAGGGTGCACCGGAGTGTTCGGACATTCTGTGGGTGATTCCGGAGGACGTACCGGTGGAAAAGGGCATCTATGCATGGAACCGGGCCGGGGAAGACCAGGAAGTAGACTGCTATCTGGCGGTAGTGGCACAGGCGCCCCTAATGGCCTTTGTTATGGGTGAATATGAGCTGGCCATGCAGTGGTATACCAGATATGGCCGGGAGCCGGAGGAGAAGGCTGTGGAGCTGAGCTTTTCCCGGCAGGCGTCCTATGTGGAATGCGGCTCCTACACCCTGGAAATGGCATGGTTGCTGGCAGAGGAATTGGATAATACGGAAGACTTTTTTGAGAGGTTGTGCGTAACTTCGATGGGATTATCCCGGTTTCGTGAATCCCTTTACAGCTTTTGCTTTCAGTGGGGGCATAGGTATGATAAGAGGACGCCCATACACAGATTTTGCAGACGCCGGGAAAGGGGAGAAAATGTGGACCGCGTACTTCCCTTTTTGGTGTATTATATTCTGTGGCATCGAATGGATTTTGTAAAGGATGTATGGGAGATGCTGTTTGATGCTTTTTCGGACCCTCAGGAGAGAATGGTTATTGTAAGTGAAACCCATGCTTTTCTATGCTGTCCGGATGAATTGGCGGAAAAGTATGGTGCTCCGATTCACAAGGCTTGGGAGCACAGATGTATGGAGCGGGTATTGGAGGTCTATGGAAGGTATGAACGGACCCTTTTCCTGTCTTCGGAAATAGTGCAGTATCTGGAACAATGTGTGGAAGAGACAAGGCGGGGGATGGACAGCTTAGATTTCTATTTTCGAACAATCCTGTGTCGAAAGCTGACGTTCGCAGGAGAAGTGAGTTCAGGGTGGAAAGGGTTGATGCATGAGGTGCTTATGCTGGGGGACGTGGATGCGATTTTCCTTGGCTTCCGATGTGGTTTTTTGCGTCAAGAGCTGATAGATGAGTACCTAAAGGAATGCACCGGTTCATTGGCACCGGCTTGTCTCGGGCAAGTGGTTCCGCTGCTTATGGTACAAAACTGGCAGATAGGGGACCGGGTCCGAGCAGAGGAACAGGAAAGCCCTGCCCGGGTAAAGCTATGCAGATGTATCCATCATCTGAAATGTACCTACCCCTGGCTGGATTATCCGCTCTCTCATATGAAGTTTCTGGAAGGAGGCAAAGGTGTTCACACCGTAGCGGCATTCTATACGGATGGTTTGCGGATTTATTATCGGCCGGGCCGGGTGGAGGCTTTGCTGATGCGGGAACTGGAGTATGGTATTATGCATATCCTGCTCCATGGGCTCCTGGGACATTTCATCCGCAGGGGACTGTTTACCCATCAGGATATCAGCGGTCAGGTTATGGATGCCCAGGTGCTGTATGCGCTCCATCAAATAGGTGGGGATATGCTGTTAAATGGCAGGGAAAAGGATGCCTGTTCCACTATAGGGCGTATTGTTCACCCTGAAATTTCCCTGCTGGCTTACGATGAGATTATGGGTAGTGACGAGCGGCAGGCGGAGATGATTGTATATGTGAATCATGGAAAATATGATGACCACGGCTCCTGGAGTCGGGAATATGCCAAGATAAAGGATTTCTGGCAGGAAATGATTGGGGTGGTATTTGGCCCGGAATTTGGTGCCTATTTGGAAAACACGGAGAAGAACGTGAGAATTCTGGAAGCATTGATTTTGGACCGGATAAAGGTTATAGGAAAGGAGGAATAAAAATGAGTGATGCAAAAGCGCTGTTTGAACAAGAATATGCGGCGTGCATGGAGCGCATGATTGCAGGAGACAGTTCTCCGGCGGAAGAACAGGATACCCTGGAACAGCTCAAGCGTATGATACCGGAGGATTATACCACAGAAGATTTCATCCGCATGCTGATAAATGGGAAGAAAATCAAGAACAGTTGTATTTACCTGATTTGGTACAGACGACTGATTTTGTCCAAGCAGCCCTTATATGTCCATATGGAGTGGCTGGTCGGCCGGCAGCTGGTGGACCAATTTTTCTGCGGAGACTGGATTACAACCGAGGAAGAACAGACAGAGGAATTTGCCGCCCGGTTTCAGATGATGTTGGATGTGGTGACCTTTGTCCGGAAAAAAGAGGAGGATGCGGAGCGGGTGCCGCAGGAATTGATGCGAATCCTTAAGTTTGACGATGTACAATTGGTGGCCAAAGCCGTCAAGCAAGGTCTGCTACAAAAAAGACACCAAAAGGCTTGCGTTGACTATTGCATGGAAAAGAATTTACTTGAAATAGTTCCCTACTTACTGGGAGCTTGGGAAGGGAGGATAGCATATGTATACCATTAGTGATATAAGGCTGGTGCTGCAGCATCTGGAACAGATGCTTTCGGAGATGGAAAATAGTGCTGTATTGGGAGAATATGAATTACAGATACGGACCGGTTTTACCAGTCGGGAGATGGAAGCACTTTTAGAGAGAGAAGG
>JAFUKS010000216.1 GCA_017473445.1 Lachnospiraceae bacterium | reverse complement strand
CATGAGCCTGACTGCCCTGAATATCCTCTTTCAATAATCTTTGATCAAAATTAATGGACGCATTGAAATCATAGACCATCTGATCTGTTGCCTTTGTAAAGCGTCCGCCCCAAAGCTGTGCCATATACTTGCCACTACCTTTCTTTTCATTTTATAAACTAACGTTGATATTAACATAAAAGACACTTTATTGCAATACAGTGCCACTTTTAAATATGATTCCGTTTTTAATAAAAGCACATTTTTTGACATTCTCCATAACATAACAATAGATTAAAAATAGGAATAGGACTATTTATATGGAACAAATTTTAGAATTGCAAAACATCCATTATTCTTATCATAGTCTTTATGGTGAAATCAAAGCACTGGAAAATATATCCTTTCAGGTAAAAAAAGGGGAATTTATCGGTATTGTGGGCCCCAGCGGCTGTGGCAAATCTACGCTGCTTTCCATTATAGCCGGCTTGATTGAACCGGAGGCAGGTGAGATTCTTACCCCGGCAGGAAGCAGGGATACCCTTCGCATCGGATACATGCTTCAGCATGACCACCTGTTTGAGTGGCGTAGTGTCTATAAAAACGTTATTTTAGGTCTGGAGCTAAATCATCTGCTTACCGAAGATAAGCTTTCACATGTGGACCAATTATTAAAGGATTATGGTCTATGGGATTTTAAAGATAAGAAACCCAGTGAATTATCCGGTGGTATGAAGCAAAGAGCCGCACTCATCCGAACACTTGCACTGGACCCGGACCTGCTGCTACTGGATGAACCCTTCAGTGCTTTGGATTATCAAACACGTTTAATGGTTTCTGACGATATCAGTAGATTAATTCGTGCTTCCGGGAAAACCATGATGATTGTAACTCATGATATTTCTGAAGCAATCAGTATTTGTGATCGGGTGATTGTATTGACCAAACGTCCCGCGCATATAAAATGTGATATTCCGGTACAGCTGACCCTTTCCGACGACACCCTCTTATCCGCTCGTAAAGCTCCGGAATTTCAGTCGTATTTTAATCGCATATGGGAGGATATGATTTATGAAGAATAACATGGAATTATCCAGGCAGGATGCCTTTGTATATCAGCATCATCGCCATCATTTGTTGATTCATATGTACCGGATTTTGTTTTTTGTACTGTTCTTAGGACTATGGGAATTGGCAGCCCGCAGACAATGGATAGACAGTTTCTTTTTTTCCAGTCCCAGTCTTGTAATCATAAAATTCTGGGAGTTATGTGTTGATAACAGTTTGTTTATACACATTGGCGTTACACTATGGGAGACTTTAATCAGCTTTTTGTTGGTTTTCTTTTTAAGTTTACTGGTAGCCACCCTACTATGGTATTCTCAAAGCGTGGCAGAAATCAGTGAACCTTATCTGGTAGTATTAAACAGCCTTCCCAAATCCGCTTTGGCACCATTGATTATCGTCTGGCTGGGTACCGGTATGACCACCATTATTGTAGCCGGTATGTCAGTAGCGGTATTCGGCTCCATTATCAGTTTTTTCACCGCCTTTCAACAATCTGATAAGGAAAAGGTAAAACTGATTCAAACCCTAGGCGGCGGACGAAGGGATGTATTTTTTAAGGTAATTTTGCCCGGTTCCATTCCCATCCTGCTGAGCACTACCAAGGTAAATATCGGTTTGTCCCTTGTAGGTGTCATTATCGGTGAATTTTTGGCAGCCAGACAAGGACTTGGATATCTGATTATATACGGCTCCCAGGTATTCCAACTGGATTTAGTGATTACGTCCATTATTATTCTTTGTATTATTGCCATGGGACTATATAAAGTTATTCAAGCTCTGGAGCACTATATCAAAAAACGTATTTCTTTATAATAAAAAACATGAGCCAGTATTTTCTGACTCATGCTACATACTATCATTTCAATTCCGTTACAATTCCATCATCTGATATCTCCACATTAACGGATAGTTTTTCTAAACGATCAAACAAAGCTCTTTGAGCCGTTTTTTCTACAACATAATGAGTTTCATATCCGTCCTGTAATCCCGGTATAATTTTTACCTCTAAATGTTCTTCCTTCTCATTTCCGTAAAAATGCAAATTTACCAGCATCGTATCCATGGTTTTCTCATTAAACCAATAATTACCCAAGCTATAAACAATTGGTTTGCCATTATGATATTCTATTCCCTGTAAGCAATGGGGATGCGCCCCAATAATCACATCCGCTCCTGCATCCAAATATTCCTTACCTGTAACCAGCTGTGCCTCCTCCAATTTGGTACTGTACTCTGTACCCCAATGAATAAAAAGAATACAGAAATCTGCTTGTTCCTTGGCTTCCCCAATGGCTTGTTTTAACAGTTCCGGCTCGTAGCATCGTAAAATGCCCGGTTCTGTTTCTGTAGCCTGTGGGGTCTTCTTATTCTTCTCTGCCCGGGAACCAGCCACGATGGCGATGGTTTTACCATCCAATTCAAAAAAAATAGGACTCATGGCCTCTTCCAGATTAGCTCCTGCACCCACATAAGCAATTCCGGCATTTTTAAGAGTCTCCATGGTTTGTACCAAAGAAATACCACCAAAGTCACAGGCATGGTTATTGGCCAGGCTAACTGCATCTACACCCAGGGTCTGCAGAATACTCACCTTATCCGGGTGGGCCCGGAAATGATATAATTTCCCTTTCAGTGGCTCCCCATCCGTGCTAAAAGTAAACTCATGATTCAGGCACATTACATCTGCTTCCTGCATGGTCTGCACCAATTCAGGTGAAATACAATCCAAAATTCCTTTTTCCTGACGGTTCATGTACTCCACCGTACTCCAGTCATCATCCAGATTAATATCCCCCGCAAAACATAGGGTAAAGTCATATTCACCGAATTGAACGGGCTCCTTGGATGAATCATCATTTTCATCTGACTTCATCGAAACATCTGCACTTTTATTCTCTTCGTCCTGCACATCCGAAGGATGTTCTAAAATAACATCTTTAGTATTGGTTTCAGTAAACACAGGCTGTTCTTTTACGGCTGTACAGCCACAGAATGCCAGAATTATATAAATTCCAATCAAAAATATACATCGATTACGTTTCAAACTATCATCTTCTTTCTCTGAAATAAAAAAATCAGGCTTCCATCTCCTACCATAGGGTCTAACTTCCCAAGGTGCCGACAAAGCCTGATACCAGCTGAAAATGGGACTTGAACCCACGACCCCTTCATTACGAGTGAAGTGCTCTACCGACTGAGCTATTTCAGCTTACGATTGCAAACTCACAACCGTTCTATATTATATCGTTCTTTTTTGTTTTTTTCAACTACAAATTAGATGAATCTGAAAGAATTCTGAAAGAATATTATGAATCCTGTTTCATGTGTACATCCAACTGATTGAAGGGAATCTCAATACCTGCCTTATCCAAGGTATATTTGGTATTTTCATTCAGATTACAACGACAGGTCCAATAATCCTCTTTTTTACACCAACAACGGATACCCATATTGATACTGGAGGCTGCAAGCTCATTCACAAAAACACTCATATCCTTTTCTTTTATGACAAGAGATTCCTGCTTCAGCATTTCCATCAGTGCTTCTTTGGCCACACGAATATCACTGTCATAGGAAATACCAACCAAAATATCCACTCTCCGATAATGGGCCGCGGTCACATTGGTAATACTATTATTGGCCAATACGCCGTTGGGAATCACCACTACCTTATTGTCTCCGGTGGTTAATTTGGTATAGATAATCTGTATCTCCGATACAGTTCCTTCCTGACCAGCTCCATGGGAAATAATATAATCTCCCACCATAAAGGGTTTTAAAATTAGGATCAAAACACCACCGGCCAGGTTGGATAAGCTGCCCTGCAATGCCAGACCAATAGCTACACCTGCAGAGCCAAGAAGTGCCACAATGCTGGTGGCATCTACCCCAAAGGAGGTGGCAACGGTGAAAACCAAAACCACATTCAATGCAATCTTTAAGAAAGAATCCACAAATTGAATGGCTCCCAGTTCCGCTCCTGCATGGTCCATGCTCTTCTTTACAATTCTGCGGAATATTTTGATTAACTGGATACCCAGAAAAAACAACACAATTGCAAGAAGAACTCTTATACCCAAATCCAATATTCTGTTGGGAAGTGATTCAAAAAATTCCGTTAAAAACTGCGGTTTTTCAAAAAAGGAAAGAATTGAAGCAACCATATCTCATACGCTCCTATCTTTCAATCTCGTGCAGGAACAAACCGCTACGCAGCTTGGGCTCAAACCAGGTGGATTTGGGAGGCATCAGACGCTTTGCATCTGCCACTGCCAAAAGCTCCGCCATAGAAGTGGGATGCATGGAAAATGCCACCTGCATATCTGTGTGTACACGCTTTTCCAGCTCCTGTAATCCGCGGATGCCACCTACAAAGTCAATCCGTTTGTCTGTCTTGGGGTCCTGAATACCCAAAATAGGCTCCAGTAAATAATCCTGCAAAATAGACACATCCAGGCCTGCCACTGCATCCTCACTGCAAATCTCCGGCTTGGCCTGCAATTCATACCACTGTCCATCCAGATACATACCAAAACATCCTTTGGCAGCAGGTGCTACCTGTCCAGAAGACTCCTTTAACAGAAAAGCATCCTGTATTTTAGTTAAAAATTCATCTTTGGATAAACCGTTCAGATCCTTTACCACACGGTTGTAATCCATAATTGCCAGTTCACTGTCTGCAAAAATAACGGACAAAAAGCTGTTAAACTCCTCTGTACCGGTAAAATCAGGATATTGCTCTCTGCGCTTCACTCCCACCTTTACTGCGGAAGCACAGCGATGATGTCCGTCTGCAATATATAAAGCAGGAATCTCTTGAAAAGCCTCCGTAATCTGCTGAATCTGCTTATCTTCCGCAATCAACCACACCTTATGACCGATTCCGTCCTCAGAAATAAAATCATAAATAGGTGCATGGTTTTCTTTTTCCGCTCCGATAAGAGCACTTAAGGTCTCCTGCGCACGGTATGCCAGGAAAATGGGGCCTGTCTGCATACTACAGGTATCCACATGATGAATGCGGTCCGCTTCCTTGTCCGCCCTTGTATTCTCATGCTTTTTGATAATATTCTGCTGGTATTCATCAATGGAAGCACATGCTACAATACCGGTCTGCTTCCGTCCCTGAAAGGTCTGTTCATAAAGATAATAACAAGGCTTGTCCTCTTGAATGAATCTGCCCTCTGCAATCCAAGACTGCAGCAATTCGTTGGCCTTAGCGTAGACTTTCTCATCATAGGTGTCCACATCCGCCTGAAAAGCTGTTTCTGCCCGGTCAATTGCCAGGAAAGAGCCCGGATTCTCCTTTACGATTTCTGTTGCCTCCTGACGATTGTATACATCATAAGGTAATGCTGCAATCTGCTGTTCCAGACCCGGTGCAGGTCTGTATGCTTGAAATGGTTTAATAATTGCCATATATAATCCGTCCCAATCCTCTCTTTCTTGTTTTTAAAAGAGGTATTTTTTATCATTAGGGCTATTTTATCAAATTTATTCCTTCATAACAAGACCATAAAATAAGATGCCGCCTTTCGGCGACATCTTATTCTCCTGTTACATAATCTCTTCCTGTAAAGCCGATTTCAATACCGGTAATACAGGTATCCTCATATTTGGTGCCTTTATAAACCTCTGTAATTTCAAAACGGAACTTGGCCTCTCTTCCGTTACCGACGGTCAACTGCAAGGGTGACAAATCAATATACTGAGGCTTCATGGTATCCTCCAAATGAATAGTTCCTATGAAAGTATCTTCAAAATATACGTTCAAAAATTTTACTCTGCCGTTTTCACGCCATTTTTTTGTGTTTTCTGTATAACCGTTTACAATACAGAATTCATTTATGGAAAGTACCTCTTCTCCCGGCCCCATATAGAGCTGACGAAGTTCAATATATTCACCAATTCCATTACCTGATACACCTTCAGACCAAGTACAGTATCTGGAACAGGTGGTTGTATTCCCCTCATGATATCCATGGATTCCTTGTGGTGCTAAAGTCGATGAGGCTTCTGCATTGGTATAATATTTACGAATACCGACTCCCCATAAGGAACCATAATCCTGAAAACGCTCTGTAAAGCCATATAAATGCCCTGCTTCATCTTCCTTGCACTCTTCGGTGTAATAATTGCCCAATTTATATGGTTGCATCTCATAGGACCACCCCACCGGTATGGTGTAAGCCGGCTCTCCCTTTTTGTCGTTATCTAAAACAGTAAAAATATAGTGGTATTCGGTATTACGATTTTGGACGATTTCTGTAATCTCTGCTCCTACTTTTTTTCCGAGAATATCTTCTGCCAAATGCTTGGTTACAATATCCGGTACAGCAAAATCAGTCTCCTTAAAATATGCCTCCCCACCTTCCGATACCAGGGTTAACTCCCGCCCATTATCTTCTACTGTAAAACTATTTTCTTCTTCCCATATGGGACGGGACCATATTTCAAGGCAAACGTTTATTTCTTCTGCTTCTGAAATATCATGGTTACTTTTCGTCTCAAGGGATATTGTGGATTTTTTAAAGCATTCTGCCACCTTAAGGGCTGCATCAAATCCATCGGGATTGGTTATTATCTGCTGGGCCTTTACAGGCATATTATGCATAAGAGAACCACACAACACCAAACACAATAAAACAATTACGCTGATAACTGCAGCAATACTGTGCTTTCTTTCCTGGACAATGGATTCTATTCTTTGACGCAACAATGATTTACCACCATGTAAATTGGTGGATAATAGAGCCTGTTCCCTGATGCTTTTGCCCGGTACTACCGCATTCAAAAGGGTCTCACCATAGCTTTTTTTCTCAATCTCCCGCATATTTTTCAGTACTGCTTCATCGCAGGACAATTCACAATCATAGCCGGAATATTGGAAAGCCTTCCATACGATGGGATTGTAAAAAAAGATACATAAAATCAAGTGTCTTAACACAACCCACAAAGCATCCCCCTGCTTATAATGACATTCCTCATGAAGGATTGCATAATGGCTTTCTTCCTTTTTCTCATAATTTTCCGGCAAATAAATAGCTTTGCCAAATAAAAACGGATTGTTAATTCCCTTTAACTCATAAACAGGCACTTGGAGATGCTCTGTATCATACAAATAGTGGCGACATTTACCACATTGCATCCCAAATAATATGTTTTTCAGCAGAATCCATATCACTCCTGCAAACACAAGCATCAAGTATGCAAGCATAATCATACCGGAGAAAGATGCTGGAGTTTTTACTTCAGGACCTGAACCCCCAGAATCTGTTTCCACAATCATGTCCCCTGAGACATTTTCTCTCAAAAAAACATTTTCTTCTCTGCCGGAAGTGTAATCCTGCTGTTTGGTTCCGGTCCATAATATCTCCTGTCCTCCGCTATGTAACGACTTTTCCGGTTCCATATCCGTGGTTGTCCATTCTATAGTACACATATTACCGATAAAAGCCGGCATTGGAATTTGTATCAAGGGAAATATCAGCATGTACAGGGGAATAAAAATCCATAGTCCATACATAAATCTCTTGGACAAGGTCTTTTTTCCTATTTTTCTAATCAATAAAATACAAAGGGCTATCAAGCTAACCCCTATGAGACAATGTAAATAATCATCTGTCATACTACCCAACCATTGTATCATATAATTATTTTTCCTCTTTT
>JAFUKS010000215.1 GCA_017473445.1 Lachnospiraceae bacterium | reverse complement strand
TTTCTCCAATAACACCTTTGGTAAAATCTGTCCAAATGCTACAACCACGTAAATATCTGCTTCATACTTGTCTAATTCTGCAAGACTTTCTTCTTGACGAATCTTCACCGGCTGAAATACCGGAATATTGTGTTTTACCGCACATTCCTTTACAGGAGGAAACTGCAATGCACCGCTACGGCCCTTGGGTTTATCCGGCTGAGTCACCACGGCGGTAATTTCATGTCCTGCCTCTATCAATGCTTCCAAAGCACCCACTGCAAAATCGGGGGTGCCCATAAATACGATTTTCATATCTTCACGTCCTTTCCTAACAGAAAATATTCTCATCCGTTAGTCATCAATTTCTTCAAATTCACCCATTTGCACTGTCTGAAGCTCACCTTCTACCTTCTCCACATACAGATGACCATCCAAATGATCCAGTTCATGACAAATAGCACGGGCAAGCAGCTCTGTGCCTTCCAGCTCAATGGGCTTCATCTTTTCGTTCAAAGCAACACACTTTACATAGGCAGGTCTGGTCACCTGACCGGACTTGCCGGGTACACTTAAGCATCCTTCCTGCCCCACCTGCTCTCCGCTGGTCTCCACAATACAGGGATTAATCAGGATATGGGGATCATCTCCGGTACAGTCAATGACTACAATTCTCTTCAAAATACCCACCTGAGGAGCGGCCAGTCCCACACCATTTGCTTCGTACATGGTCTCCAGCATGTCCTGAATCAAATCCCTAATCCGGGGGGTCATTTCTGTTACTTCCTTACAGGTCTTATTTAATACTTCATCTCCGATTTCTCTGATATTACGAATTGCCATTTTCTTCTCTGCCTTTCTCTTATTTCCGCTCTACAATATATGTAAGGGATTAAAATCAAATTGTACACTTTCGTATCTGGGCTGAAGCAGCTGTAACTCCTGCTCCAGCAAATCCTTTATCTGTACAAGTGTATCATACTTTTCGCTTTTCACATATAAAACAAATCTAAAAATATCATTTATTTTTCCTATGGTGGCCGGTGCCGGTCCAATGACCTTAAGCCTTTTGGCAATGGGTACGCTCTCATCCACCTGTCCCCGTACCAGTTGTGCCAATCGAAGTGATAACTGTGAGGTGGCATTCTGGGAGGGACCATAACACTGCACTGCCAGCATATGGGCTGCAGGAGGATAACCTGACAATTCCCGATACAAAATCTCCTCCTCATAAAAGCCCTGATAATCCTGGGCCGTAGCATGAACCACTGCATAATGCTCCGGTTGATAGGTCTGAATCACCACTTCCCCGGGCCTCATTCCCCGGCCTGCACGACCTGCCGCCTGGGTAAGAAGTTGGAAAGTCCGCTCCCCCGATCGAAAGTCACTTGCCCCCAGAGACAAATCTGCCGCCAGTACCCCCACCAATGTGACATTGGGAAAATCATGGCCCTTTACAATCATCTGGGTGCCAATCAGCACATCAGCTTCACCACTAGCAAAGGCTGAGAGTATCTTTTCATAGCTATCCTTCTGCTTGGTAGTATCTCCATCCATGCGCAGGGTACGCACTCCCGGCAATAATTCCTGCAATTTCATCTCTATCTGCTCCGTACCTGCTTTGAATCCCATCAAATACTTGGAACCGCATTTGGGACAATTGGCCGGCTTGTGCACCGTATATCCGCAATAATGGCACACCAGCGTACTGCTGCCATGTTGGGATAGGGACACGTCACAATGGGGACATTTCATTACTTCACCACAGGCCCTGCAGGAAATAAATCCTGCATATCCACGACGGTTTAAAAACAGCATGGTCTGCTCTCCCCGCTGTAATCTGTCCTGTAATAACTCCTGCAATTTACGACTGAAAATGGAACGATTCCCTTCTCTTAATTCTTCCCGCAAATCCACTGTATAAACCCGGGGCAGAGTTCCACCGGTCAATCTTTCGGTTAATTCAAAAAGCCGGGCCTGTCCCTTTTGCGTCATATAGTAAGCTTCCAGGGAAGGTGTTGCGGAGCCCAGTACTACCGCCGCTCCATGCATCCGGGCCAACTCCATGGCCACTTCTCTGGCATGGTATTTGGGACTGCTCTCGCTCTTGTAGCTACCCTCGTGTTCTTCATCCATAACAATCAGGCCAACGTTGGGAAAGGGTGTAAATAGAGCAGATCTGGGACCGATGATTACATCTATCTCCCCCTTTCTTGCTCTTTCACATTGATCATATTTCTCCCCCGGGGACAGCGTAGAATTCATCACACTGACCCGGTCCCCGAAACGCCGATAAAATCTCAGCAAGGTCTGATAGGTCAGGGCAATCTCAGGAATCAGCACAATGGCCTGATATCCCCTGGCCACCACTTCCTCAACCAGTTGCAAATACACCTCTGTCTTGCCACTGCCGGTAATTCCATGAATCAGGTAATTGCCCGGAACTTTCCGGTCAAATTCTCCCATAATTTCCCGTACAATTTCCTGTTGTTTCTCACTTAAGGGCAGCCTGTGGCTTTGGGCATCCTCCAGTTTGACCGGATTGCGAAAGCTCTTTTCACTGACCACTTGCAATACATCCCCATTTTCCAGACTCCGGATGGTAGCTGCCGAAACACCCAATTTGGAAGTAATCCATTCATAAGGTATGGTTTCCTGGTCTGCCAATTCCTGTAATAGTCTGGCTTTGGCATGTTGCTTCTTACGCTGGCATTCTCCCAATAGGGAAAGTACCTGTTCCCGGTCCATCTTGCGCACAATGGTCCGGTGCTCCAACATCTTTACAGTTTTTCGGGCAGGTAATACGGTCTTTAAAGCCTGTATCATGGTGCCACCATAGTGGGACTTGATAAAAGCTGCCAGTTCTATCATACGGTCCTGGGATTCACCCTGTTTCTCACCAATACCAATCAGTTCCTTGGTGCGGGCCGGGTCGAATTTGCACTCCTCACCCAGTCCCACCACATATCCCTGTATCACTTTATTGCCCAGTCCAAACGGGATTGCCACACGCATACCAATCTCCACCTTATCCCGAAGCGTTTCCGGTACCCGGTATTGGAAAGACTTATCCAGTTTTTCATGGGAAATATCCACTATAATGTCTGCATACAAATCCGCCATGGCAATCCTCCTTTCTTGGCATATAACTTTCCGGCGTCCTTTTGGCCACAATCTCAAATGATACGTTTCAAAATATGATCTATAAGTTCTATTTTTCTGCCAAAATCTCCTGTATCAGCACCCGCTCATCCATGGGGTATTTCACGCCTCGGATTTCCTGATAATCCTCATGCCCCTTTCCTGCCAGCACAATAATATCGCCCGGCTGGCCAATACTCATGGCATAGCGGATAGCCTCCTTACGGTCCGGAATCTCCACATAAGCCCCCGAAGTTTTCGCCATACCGGTCTTGATATCCGCAATAATATCCATGGGTTCTTCAAATCTTGGGTTGTCAGAAGTAATAATGGTCAAATCCGCCAGTTTGCCACTGATCTCACCCATTTCATATCGTCTCACCTTAGATCGGTTGCCTCCGCATCCAAAAAGACAAATAAGTCTATTGGGCTCATAAGCACGCAAGGTAGTCAAAAGACTTTCCAATGACATAGCATTGTGGGCATAATCAATCAGCAACGTATATTCATCGGATACTTTTACCATCTCAATACGGCCCTTTACCTTGATTTCCGATAAGGCCTTTTGAATATCTGCTATATGAATCTGAAAATGAGCGCAAATGGCCATTGCCGTCAGTGCGTTGTACACACTAAACAATCCGGGTGTGGACACCTCTACCCGAAAGTTCATAAGACCGGACACCTTGAAATCTATTCCTAATTCACCGGGCTTATGTACCAGCTTCAGGTCCTCCCCACGCAGGTCACAATTCTCACCCATACCAAAGGTCTCCAAATGGCAGGTATGCCCCTGCATCACCTGTTCCAGATGGATGTCATCCCCGTTGGCAATACCTATCCGGCACTGGCGAAACAGCAGACCCTTACACTGCATATATTCATCCATATCTGCATGTTCTCCGGGACCGACATGATCATGCTCCAGATTGGTAAAAATACCATAATCAAAGACAAAGCCCTGGGTACGGTGCTGCTTTAAGGCCTGGGAGGATACTTCCATTACTACACAGTCCATCCCTGCTTCCACCATCTGGGCAAAATATTTTTGAATCAAATAGGATTCAGGAGTGGTATTAGAGGTGGTATACTGCTGCTCCCCAAATACCACACCGATGGTACCCATAAGGCCCACCTTATAACCTGCATTTTCCAAAATAGCCTTCACCATAAATGCGGTAGTAGTCTTTCCCTTGGTACCGGTGATACCGATGACCTTCAGTTTCTCCGCAGGGTGACCAAACCATGCCGCAGAAATCCATGCCAAGGCATAGCGGGTATCAGATACTTTGATAATCGTCATATCCCCTGCCTGCGTCATTTCCTCAATCAGACCTACCTGACGTTCTATCACAAGCACTCTTGCACCCTTTTCCACCACCTGGGCAGCATAATCATGTCCGTCAAAATTCACACCGGACAAACATACAAACAAAGCACCTTCCTGCATTTCCTTTCGGGAATCCAAACAAACCTCGGTCACTTCCCTGTCCAAAGTGCCCTGCAGGCACTCATATTCTAATCCCTGTAATAACTCTATTAATCTCATATCACTACCTCCTTGAGGCAAAACATAGTCTATTTTATTTTACTCCATTTTCAGCTTTTCTACCACCCCCAAAAGCAAAAAAGCCTCGGTTTACACCGAAGCTTTTCCGCTTTTCTTATGAGGGGGGAAAATGGTAAATACGTATCTGCGATACGTGTATCAACCATCTGTCTATATCCTACCTTTTAAATGTGTTCAAACTGTGTCCATTTCATTAGGAAAGTCTAAAAAAAGAGGAAACAAAAATTTTATTTGTCTCCTCTTTTTCGTTATAATAACTCCAAATAAAGCTCCATGGGAATCTGTCCACAACCTTCTGTAGTGGCATTGGCCGCTGAAAGAGCCACCGCCTTACGCAGTGCCATCTGCCGGTCATCCCCGGCAATTTCACTCATGCATAGGGACGCCACTGCCGTATCCCCACATCCTACGGTACTGACCACGGACACCGCTTTCGCAGGTGCAAAGAAACTTCCCTCCCGGTCCACATACAGCATTCCTTCACTACCTAGGGATACTACTACCTTTTGAATTCCTTTTTCCAGAAGCTTATTTGCCTCTTCTGTCAAAGCCTTACCGGTAGGTAATGCTCTACCTACCAGCTGCTCCAGTTCAGCTTTGTTTGGTTTCACCAGATAGGGAGCTGCCTCCAAACCGGCCCTTAAGGCCTCACCGGAGGCATCCAGCACTGTCTTTACCCCATAGGCATTGGCCAGTTTTATTAAGGTCGCATAAAAATTCGTCGGTACTCCTTGGGGAAAGCTTCCGGACAGCACCACCAAATTACACTGTTCCAAACAACCTACATAGCATTTCATAAATTCTTCCAGATTCTTACCCGTAATCCTGGGGCCCGGCTCCAGTATCTCCGTAACACGCCCGTTTTCCTCAATCAGATTAGTATTCACTCTGGTCTCACCCTCCACATGGGTGAAAAAACAGTCTGCTCCCAGCTGCTCTACCGCTTCTTCTATCATCTTGCCGTTGTTACCGCCCAGGAAGCCAATAGCCGTCACCGGCAGCTTAAACTGTCGCAATACTCTGGTCACATTGATGCCCTTACCACCGGGCCAGCAGATAGCAGTACTTAGCCGATTCACTGCTCCTATATGCAATTCATCCAGCCTGCAGTTTTTATCCACCGCAGGATTTAGAGTTACTGTCAATATCATAGTTCCACCTTACCTTTTATACTTATAAAGAATGCCAAGGCAAGCACTCCAATGGTAAATACTATGGCAATACCGGTTCCAATTTTCTTTATTTTCTTTGCCAACTGCAGATTCTTCTTTCCTATGAAGTATACCGGTAATCCAAATACAGAAGAAAAAAGAATGCATACAAATGGCCAAAAGAAACCTTCGAAAAAATTATGTATGGTTCGACCATGTCCTGCCAACAGATACCACACAAGACCACAGCACACACAGGTACCAACCGTCCTAGCAATATTCGCTTTCAAATCCGAACCAAAGAGTAATTCTCCTTCTCCATTTACAAGTTGAAATTCCTTAAGAATAACTCCTTTCTCAAACTCAATAACATCATTCCATATTGCTTTGAACTTATGCCCTGTCTTTTCCAGTTCTTCAATCTAT
>JAFUKS010000214.1 GCA_017473445.1 Lachnospiraceae bacterium | reverse complement strand
CTGGCAGTTATGCTGGTGCTGTCCGGGCTGTTGGTGCTGATGCGTCCCTATATGTTGTTGTTTTTAGTGTTACCCATGGGACTGTGGATTTATCGTAACAGAAAATGGGGCCTGCTGGGTTCCGGATTGTTACTTGCTGTAGTATTAGGGCTGTATCTGGCCATAAAACATTTTTTTGGTGCAGAATATTTTGCCCCGCTGTTCTTTACAGATTGGATTACTACCTTCTTCCGGGAGGGACCGGTGGCAGGTGTCCGTAATTTCTTTGGAACTTTGTATTATATGGGCAAGGATTTTCTGGCGTTTACCATTCAGGGTTTTAAGACCGGATGGACTGCGGGGGCATTCTTTGGCGGCTATTTGTTGCTGATGGCGGTATTTATTTGCCAAAGCGTTAGAAATTGGCGTAGGAAAGAACGAAAGCAGCTTATTGTGAACGGACATCTGGCACTGAGCTTTGTGGGGATGCTGTTTGCATTACTGTTGATGTATAAATTGATTGAAGGGAGCAAGCATTTGCTGACCTTTATAGCGGTGGGTATCTTTCTGGTGAGCCTGATGGAAACCAAGCTCTACCGCAAAGCAGCATTGATAGGAGCGGTATTTGCATATCTTTATACCTATCAGGCGGTGGACCCTTATGATTATCAAGTGCCCTATATGACGGCGCAGCAGCAGGCACAGCTGGAATACTGGCAGGAAAGCTTGAAGGAAAAGCTTGTTCTGGATGAGAGCCGGGTGCCTTCCTATGACAATGCGATTATTTGGGATTTTCAGAGTAAGCTATCGGCAGATGAGGGCGAAGAGCCCGGGGCATATGTGAATCTGAAATGGCAGCTTTTATATGCTCTGCCCTCCGGTACCGGAATCAGCTGTTGCAGAGCAGATTATGTACGGGAACATTTGGAGCAGATGGAGAGCCGTTATATTGCAACTCTGGCCGGTGGTGAGACAGACGCCCGTTGTCAGGAACTGGGCTATAAGGAGCTGGTACGGGATAAAGATATGGTAGTATATCAGAGATATTAGGAAAGGATGGGAATGCAGTGGAACAGTGGAAGAGCAGAATGGGTATATTTCTGAAAAATAAATTTTATATGCTGTCACTGGGGCTCATTGCATTGGCAAGCTATGGATTTTTTGTGACCCATCCTACCATGGGGATAGATGATACTCCGTATGCATACTATTTTCAGGAAGGTTTGGCAGCAATTGTGGGCAGATGGTGTTTGTTTTTGCTGGGTAAGGTAGTGCATATCGGGGAATTTGTTCCCTTTTTGCCGGATTTGGCAGCGGTGCTGCTCTTGATGCTGGCAGCAGTGGTATGGAGCAGTTTGTTTTATTCTGTGCTACAGGAGCAGATTCCTCTTTGGGGGTATTTAATTTTTGGCGGTTTGTTCATATCCAATTCCCTGCACAGTGAGGTATTGACCTATTACCTGCACAATGGTATCGGAATCGGGTATTTATTTGTGGGCCTTAGTCTCATTTGTATGAAGGAGGGGCTGGACCGATTACAGAGCAGTGAAAAGAAAGGGATGGTAAGTAATTTGCTACCCTACGGTGGAGCTGCGGTGACAATGACTGTGGCCATGGGCTGCTATGAATCCTTTATGATTGTATGGCTGGTGGGCTTCTTGTTGCTGCTATTGCTGGAGCGGCATGCCGGAGTGGAACGGAAGGTGTTTCAGGTCCTGTGTATCGGCGAGGTTGTTGCCCTTGTCGGGATGCTGTTGAGAAGTCTTACGATTGAGGCAGTGATTGCTATTTTTGATTTGGGCTATTTACGGGATGATGCGCAGCTGCGGTCTATTTCGGAGATGCTTTCCTGGGTAGTGCAAGAGAATGGTTTCGCATATTTTATGATGCAAATGAAGCAGACAATTGTGATGTATGTGATATTTGCATACGCATATTATCCCATAAAGATTTATGTGCTTTCCGCTGTGGTATTGGTTGTGCTGGCTCTTGTACGGGGAATCCGCAGGAGAGATTTATGGATACCTGTATTGACAGTGGGATGCTTTGTTGCCAGCTTCCTGCTGGTGGTATTGGAATGTAAGGCTACGTATTACCGGTCAGCCCAGTTCCTGCCTCTGGTGTGTGCCTTCGGGGCATTGTTGTTGATTTACAGTGTTCTTCAATTAAAGAAGCAACTGGTGGCGCGGAAGTGGCAGCTGGTGCTGGGAACATGGTTACAGCGGCTGATGATAGTGTGCTTTGGGATATTGCTGTTTAATCAGTGTAGTGATATGAACAAATGGTTTTATGTGGATTATCTGAAGTATGAAGATGCCAAGACCACCATGAACCGGATTGCATATGAATTGGCTGTTCATTATGATAATACGAAACCTGTTATTTTTACCGGAGGCTACCGGGTCCCCCAGAGCATTGTGGAAAATGCCTTTGTGGAGTATGGCAGCGACGAAGCCGCAAAGATTGAGCGGGCGGCAGGTTTGCTTGGAGAGGATGTAATAAAGAATTTTTATACGGCCCAGGGTATTTGGGTAGCCCAAACACCGGCACTATCGGTGCTTGATTGGGCGGCTACTGCTTTTGGGGATGACCGGGAGATGGCAAACTTTTATGAGTTTCATGGCCAACAACTGGTACCGGAAAGAGACCGAAGCAAGTATGAGGCGGCCTTCGACTATGCATCTTCTTCCATGCCCCATTTTCCGGAACAGGGATATATTCAGGATATGGGTGACTATATCATTGTAAATTACTAAGAGAAGACAGCAGGAAGGTGCTGCCTAGGAGAAAGGATATTCATATGCTCCCAATATTAAAAAAGATACGAAAGCTTTTAGATAAAAAACAAAAAAGAACGATGCTGGGACTGGTAGTCCTTATGATAATTAGTGCTTTGCTGCAAACTGCCGGTGTAGGATTGCTGGTGCAGGTGGTAGAGCTGGTAATTGACCCGGAGGCAGTGGCCGGTGATGGTATTACCCATACCATTTATGTGCTGTTTGGTATTCAAGATCATAGAAGCTTTTCGCTGTTTATTATGTTTGCGTTGATTGCGGTGTATGTGTTGAAGAATGTTTTCCTGTATATTCAGCAAAAGCTGACTCTTGCTTTTGTATATACCAATCAGTTTCGGACCTCTGAGCGTATGATGCGCAATTATATGCTGAGGGATTATGAATTTTATCTCAATGCGGATACGGCAGTGGTGCAGAGAAACATTACCTCTGATGTCAATAATATCTACGCTTTGATTTTAAATTTGTTACAGCTGCTTAGTGATGGTTTTATTTCCCTATTTGTTATTTCCTACTGTTTTGTTACCAATGGTACGGTAACCTTACTGCTGGCAGGCGTATTGTTGCTATTGATGATTGTCATCAAGCAGGTGCTAAAACCGATTATGTATAAGTCCGGCAAGGATAATCAGGACTATTATAGCGGATTATTTAAGTGGATTTCCCAGATCGTACAGGGAATTAAGGAAGTAAAGATTACCTGTAGTGAGAAATACTTTGTGGACCAGTATAGAAAATGTGGGAAAGGCTATGTGGAGGCAGTGCAGAAATATTCTCTGCTCAGCAGTGTCCCAAAACTTCTAATATAGACTGTATGCGTGGCTACAATGGTGGGCTACATGATTGTACAGGCCTTGATGGGTGTTCCTGCAGAGGAGATGGCCAATGCTCTTACAACCATAGCAGCAGCGGCAATTGTGTTGTTGCCCTGTGTGAGTCGCATTAATAATCAAATTAATAATATTGCATATTTTGAACCCTTCCTGATGGGAGTCAGCGACAATTTACAGGATGAAATCAGCAATCAAAAAACCAATATGGCCTTTGCGGAAAAAGATGCTGAGAAGCTGCCTATCAGCCGGGAGATTACACTGCAGGATATTACCTATGCTTATCCGGATACAGATAAGCTGATATTGGATCATGCGGGTATGACCATTCCCGTAGGTGCTTCAGTGGGCATTGTGGGTACCTCCGGTTCGGGAAAGAGTACTACGGTGGATTTATTATTGGGATTATTGAAGGCCGGTGAGGGAACCATCTCCAGTGACAATCAGGATATTATGCCCAATTACCGTGGATGGCTGAAGAACGTGGGATATATCCCACAGATGATTTTTATGCTGGATGATACGATTTTGAAAAATGTGGCTTTTGGTATTCCCGAAGAAAAAATCCAAATGGATAGAGTATGGGAGGTGCTGAAGGAGGCACAACTGGACGAGTTCGTGCGCAGCCTGCCGGAGGGCCTTGAGACCAGTATCGGTGAGAGAGGTATCCGTTTATCCGGTGGACAGCGACAGAGAATCGGTATTGCCAGAGCCTTGTATCACAATCCGGAGTTGCTGATTTTGGATGAGGCTACTTCTGCATTGGATAACGATACAGAAACAGCAATCATGGATTCCATCAACCGGTTCCAGGGCAAAAAAACATTGATTATTATTGCCCACAGATTGCAGACCATAGAGAAATGCGACATGATTTATCGTGTGCAGGATGGCAAGATTGTGTTGGAGAAAAAAGCATGATTTCCAAAAGGGAAAAAGGGAGCAGAATTGCATATTGGATAGGTGCGGCTATGGTGCTGGCGGTATTGTGTGGGCTTTGGTTTGTTTCGCAATACAGGGATACATCCAGACAACAGGGAGTAGAAGTGCTTTTGCTGGGGGACAGTATACTGGCCCAATCTACAGTGGGAGAGCTGTTGGCGGATATGGGACCTTATCAGGTGGTAAACTGTGCCATTGGCGGCACCATGTTGAGTGCCGGACAGAATGGACAGGATACGGAAATTCAGGATATGAAAAATACCCTATCCATGGTGGCCTTGACGGAAGGGATTTGTGCCGGAGATTTTGGAGCCCAAAAAGCAACCAGAGCTACGGAAGCGGTTTTGAATTATTTGCCTGCTACAGTGGCTACACTGGAGAGCATTTCCCTGGATGAAACAAAGGTGCTTATTTTTAATCACGGAGTGAATGATTATCATAGAGCCGTGATACCGGAGAGAACGGATGCACCGGGAGATATTCATACTTTTGCAGGTGCCATGAGGCGGATTTTTGCAGATTTACGAGAGGAATATCCCGAACTGCGCATTATCTATGTGACACCGCCCTATGCCTGGTACGGAGAAGAGAGGATCCCCTGTACAGAAATGGATTATGGATATGGTCCTTTGGATAATTATGTAAATCTGGCTTTGGAGCTTTGTCGGGAATACCAGGTGGAGGTGGTGGATATTTACCACAATACCTATGATTTGACCAGAGCCGACGCAGATAAGATTTATACATTGGATGGTTTACATCCCAGTAATGAGGGCTCGACTTTGATTGCCCAAAGGATTGCACAGGTCCTGGGTACAGAATAATGGAGGCTTATGAATGAAAACACCGGAAGAAATGTGTGCAAAATGGAATAATGGAATCAAAAGAGAATGGAAAATAGCATTCTTTTCCGCGTTGATTCTGGGACTGTGTATTCATATGCCGATTATGGTTTCAGACATTCCTAATCATGATGGGTTGGACAGCATCTATTTTGATCAGAACATGATTACCTCAGGAAGATGGTTTTTGATGGTGGCTTGCGGCTTGTCTTCTTATTATAGTCTGCCGTGGCTTATCGGTCTGTTGGGGTTGGTTTTTCTGGCTTTCACCGGGGCGGCGCTTACGGAGTTTTTGGAACTCAAGAATACGCCTGTCATTGTGTTGGTTTCAGGCCTTTTGGTGTCATTTCCGGCACTGGCATCTACCTTTGCTTATGTTTTTACCATGGACGGCTATATGCTGGCTTTGCTACTGGCAGTTTTGGCTTGTCTGGTTACTAAGAAATGGAAATATGGATTTATTCCCGGTGGTTTTTGTCTGGCCTTTAGTTTAGGGACCTATCAGGCATATTTGGCTTTTGCCATGCTTTTGTGTATTTATGCCTTGGTAGAGCTTGCCATGACACCGGATAGCAGGAAGGACAAAATAAAGGTGGGTTGCCGCTATTTGTATATGGGAATTCTTGGTGTGTCAGCATATTATGGGATTTTGCAGGTGCTTTTAAGGATACAGGGAAAGCAATTGGCCAATTATCAGGGCATCAGTGGTTTGGCCGGTGGCGGTGACAGCAGTGGTATTCTCCAAAGAGTAGGCGCAATGTATCGGGATTTCTTGGCTTTTACTCTGAAAGGAAATGTATTTATCGAAGGCACTTGGGCCGCATTAGGGGCGGTACTGTTGTTGCTGATGCTTTTCGTGGCAGTGCTTTGCTTATGCTTGCAAAAGAAGTGGTGGAAATGCCCCGGTTTTTATATTATTCTATTGGGTGTAGCTGTGGTTGTACCGTTGGCTTCCAATGTGATGCTTTTGATTTCTCCGGGAGTAAATTACCACTTGCTGATGCGTTATCAGTGGGTACTGTTTTGGATTTTGCCCTTGGCATTTATAGACAAGCATGTGCAGGACAATCGTTTGTGTTGGACCAGATGGGGAGCTCTTTTGGCAGCCCTGGCTCTGATGATACATTATGGTGTTGCAGATAATATTGCTTATTCCAATCTGCAAAAGAAGTATGAAAAAACCTATGCTTATTGCTTGCGGCTTCTGGACAGAATAGAACAAACAGAAGGCTATTATCAGGGGATTCCGGTAGCAATGATTGGCGTGGTGGGGGATGAGCAGTTCCCTGCTACGGATATTACCGGCCGGGTTACATCAGGGATGATTGGAATTCCGGGAGATAGTCTGCTGTATACCGGGACTAATTATCAGGCATTCATGAAGCATTATCTGGGTGCGACTTTGAATTTTGTTCCCAATGAACAGATGGGCGAGATTTATTATTCGGAAGAATATACCCGGATGGAAAGCTTCCCGGGAGAGACCAGTGTACAAATCGTGAATGGTATTGTTTATGTAAAGACTGAAAATTATAAAAGATAATAGATTGCATAAAGGAGGGCACTATGGCATTATTATCCATTGTATTACCTGCCTATAACGAGGAACAAAATATTGCAAATACAGTGCAGGTGTTGGACCGGCTGTTGACAGAACAAAAGATAGATTACGAATTGGTATTTATCAGTGATGGCTCCAGGGACCGTACCTTTGAAGAGATTCGGATGGCGTCGGAGTCCAATCCCCGTGTGAAGGGAGCCCAGTTTAGCCGTAATTTCGGCAAAGAAGCGGGTATTTTTGCAGGCTTGGAAATGGCTACCGGAGATGCGGTGATCGTAATGGATTGTGATTTGCAGCATCCACCGTCGGTGATTCCCCAAATGTGGCAGTTGTGGCAAAACGGGGCAGAGGTGGTAGAAGGCATCAAGAGTAATCGGGGCAAGGAGAGCCTGGCATATAAAATGTCCGCAGGTCTGTTTTACAAGATCATGAGTGCCCTGATTAAAATGGACATGAATGCTTCTTCCGATTACAAATTGTTGGACCGTAAGGTGGTAGATGTACTTCTGTCTCTGCCGGAGAGAAATACCTTCTTTAGGGCATTGACTTTTTGGGCGGGGTTTGAAACCCGTACTGTGGAATATGAAGTGCAGGAGCGTCAGTTTGGAGAAAGTAAGTGGTCTTTTTTCAGCCTGATGCGTTATGCGGTGGCAAATGCAACCTCATTTAGTACCCTGCCACTGCAGCTGGTTACAATTATGGGGATAATATCCATACTGTTCAGCTTGATTCTGGCAGCACAAACCATGGTTAAATTTTTAAGTGGTACAGCAGTGGAGGGATTTACCACGGTGATTTTGTTGGTACTTATTATAGGTGGCTTTATTATGCTGAGCCTGGGTGTTATCGGAAATTACATTGCACGGATTTACGAGGAAGTAAAGGGACGTCCCAAATACATCATCAGTAAGGTGACGGATAATGTGACCGGTAATGTGGTAGGACAGTGGAAGAAATAAGATTGGAGTATGGCGATGATTAATTTTAATGTACCTCCCTATGTGGAGACAGCAATGGATTATATTGCAGAATGTGTAAAAAATCAAAAAATATGTGGTGACGGTGCTTATACAAAGAAGTGTAATCAATGGATAGAGGAAAAAACAGGTACCGCTAAGTGTCTTCTTACCACCTCTTGTACTCATGCCACAGAGATGGCAGCTCTTTTGGCTGAGATTCAACCCGGGGATGAGGTGATTATGCCTGCGTATACTTTTGTTTCCACAGCAGATGCTTTTGTGCTCCGGGGGGCTACTCCGGTATTTGTGGATATCCGTCCGGATACGATGAATATTGACGAGACTTTGATTGAGGCGGCTATTACACCCAAGACCAAGGCAATTGTGCCGGTGCATTATGCAGGTGTATCCTGCGAAATGGATACGATTATGGACATTGCCAAAAGACATCATTTAATTGTAATCGAGGATGCGGCACAGGGTATCATGTCTTCTTATAAGGGAAAGGCTTTGGGAACCATCGGTGACTATGGCTGTTTCAGCTTCCATGAAACCAAGAATTATAGTATGGGTGAGGGAGGCGCACTGCTTATTCAAGACCCTGCCAATGTTGAAAATGCAGAGATTATCCGTGAAAAGGGTACCAACCGGAGTAAGTTTTTCCGCGGACAAATTGATAAATATACCTGGGTGAACTACGGCTCTTCCTATCTGCCCAGTGATATGAACGCGGCTTATTTATATTCCCAATTGGAGATTGCGGATGAAATAAACGAAGCACGTTTGGGTATTTTTGCCCGTTACATGGAGAACCTGACAGAATTGGAGCAGGCAGGAAAGATTGAATTGCCGGTGATTCCTGAGGGCTGTGTGGCCAATGGGCATATGTTTTACTTTAAGACGAAGGATTTGGAGGAGAGAAGCTGTTTGATTGATTTCCTGAAAGAAAGGGGTGTGCATGCAGTATTCCACTACATCCCTCTTCATACAGCACCCGCAGGATTAAAGTATGGTCGGTTCCATGGGGAAGATAAATATACCACCAGGGAAAGTGAGAGACTGCTTCGTCTGCCCATGTACTATGGCTTGACTTTGGAGCAGGTGGACTATATCAGCCAGCAGGTGAAGGAATTTTATTGTTAAATACTGACGGAGTAATCAAATGCGAAAAGTATGCAAACATGGATCTGCACTTTTAGGTAGGATGATTTGGCTGGGGATGGGTCTTCAGGTTTTACTGGGATTTATCTGGCTGCTAAGTAATATAGGGGCAGAGCACAGCTTTGGTGTAGACTGGAGTAATGGCGGCCCTGTAAATCGGGCATTCATGCACTGGGGGGCTTTATACGGTTGGGTGATAAGGCTTGTTATGCAGGTGGCACAGTGGGTGCCCATTCCTTATTATTCGATTGTTTATTGCCTACAGCTGCTGGCAGCCTTTGGCAGTGGATGGTTTCTTTTGAAAAAAATAACAAATTGGGGCCCCCATGGATGTGTGTGCGGCACTTTGGCGATGCTTTCTGTTCCCATGGCCCTTCAGAGTCATTTGGCATTGGCCCCTTATTCTTTTGTCGCTTCCATCGTATTGGTTCATTGGGCTTTTGCCATAGAGCTTTGGAAGCAAAAGGGATGGTGCATCCATAAACTGGTGTCTATGTATCTGTTCTGGCTGCTGGAGATATTATTGTTGCCGGAGTATCTATGGTTTGGAGCAGTCCCGCTTCTATTCGTGGCCTTCATTTCTCTGTGGAATAATAGAGGGAAGCTGAGAAAAAAGGCACTGACGGGTGTGGTGCTGCTCGGGAGCATTCTTTGTATTTGGATTGTGGGCAATGGCTGGCAACAAGGGGAAGACGGCTGTCTGAATCTGCGACAGATGCTGGCGGCAAAAAGTAACTGGAGTAATTTGTATGAATTAAGCGGCGCCTGGTCTTACGAAGTGCAGCAGCAGTTTGATGGGGGGCTTTTGAGAGCCGCCTGCGGCAATTCAGAGGTGTTTTACGAAGGCTTCTTTGATAAAATGGAGCAGTTGCCCTATAAACAACAAAAGGATTATCTGAATCAGATGATTGATGTTGCTTGGAAATTGAATGGGAAACGGGTGGTACTGGAAATGGCTTTCGATGGAATGGGCTATTTGATGCCGGCGATTATCGTTTCCGAGCAATTGGACGGCAAGGGGTTTGCTTCCCTGACAGGGATCAATTATTGGTACTTTATTCAAAACAGTACCGGTTTAAGCAGCCTTTATATGGGATGGTATTGTATATGGGCCTGGTTATCCCTTGTGTTGGCGATATTTATGAAGGGTTTGGAGCAGCTGGGGACAGAACGGGCAGTAAAGTATGTGGCCGGCTACGGATGCGTGAAGGTCTTGCTTCCTCTGACTTTTATGGCAATTGCTTGTGCTTGTTTTTATACCTTAAGCAGAATTGGTGTATATGATTATAAAATATTGTCCTGGTGGACGGTAATTTGGTGTCTGGGAACACTTCTGGTGGCTGAAAAAAAGAAAGAGGAATAAAATGACAGCTGTGTCACTGTTTGTTTATGTTTTCCTTCAAGTGGCTGTGCCCATATTGATAGGGAGCTTGTTTCAAAAAGTTTATAAGGGTGAAGGAAAGCTGCTTTTTTTCTGGATTAGCGGACACATGAGTTTGTGGGCTGTATTCCAAGGGATAACGGTGCCCTTTGTGCTTGGAAATCATAGATTTAAGCATGTTTTGTATTGCATGGGAATCATTGTGCTCCTGCTATTGCTGTTTAAAATGGTTCTCTTCATCAGAAATCGGGAATGGAGCGGACTGTTGAGCGGCGTGGGAGGAATCCGGCTGAATGTTTCACAGGAAGGGGCTTGCAGAAGCAGAATTGTAATCCTGCAGATACTGTCTGTGATTCTGCTGGTGTTTCAGCTGGTGATGACCTTGTGCTGTGCCTACGAAGAGGGAGACGATGCGTTTTATCTTGCATTGTCCACGGATACCTGGGATTCAGGTATGATGTATGCTAAGAATCCCTATACCGGCTCTACTACGGATTTGGATATGCGACATGGACTGGCACCTTTTCCCATGTGGATTACCCTTTTGGCTAAAATAAGTGGTATCCTTCCAATTACCATGGCCCAGATGGTATTGCCACTTACCTTGATTCTCATGACCTACAGTATTCACTATCTGGTGGGCCGACACCTGTTTCAAGGGCAGAGGGAATCCTTTTTGCTTTATATGGTATTGGTGGAGATGCTTGTGATTTTTGGCGGATATTCCACCTATTCGGTGGAAAATTTTCTGCTGGTTCGTGCCAGTCAGGGAAAGGCAGTGCTGTGCAATCTGATATTACCTTTTTTGATGTTTTTATCTCTCCGGTTGGTAAGAAATACCCAAAAAGGGAAAGAGGTCCATTGGAGCTATTGGATTCTGCATTTTGGTGTATGTGTGGCAGGCTGCCTATGCAGCACCCAGGGAGGATTGCTGATATGTATTCTGATGTCGATTGTAGGATTGTGTATCGCGGTTATGTATAGGAAATGGAAGTATCTGGTTCTTTTTGGCACAAGTTGCCTGATACCGGTAGGATATATGCTTGTGTATTTAATGCAGGGCATAGCTTGAGGTGAGTGAATGAGAACAGATTATATAGAAATATTCCAAAAGTTTATGGGTGGCGGATTGTTGGTCGTCTTGTTCCTGGCAGCAGTGATTTATTTATTTTTCCGGGAAAAGAGAAAAAATGTAAGAGTCCTATTTATTTATTTACCTGTAATTTTGCTGCTGTTGTATTTTAACCCGCTCTTTTTCGGCTTGTTTGAGCGGATTGTGGGAAGTGAAATTTATTTCCGCCTGCTGTGGCTGTTGCCCATTACCTGGGTGTTGGCTTATACAGCGGTTTCTCTCTACCAGAGCCTTAAGGAAAAATGGAAACTGCCGGCACTAATGGGACTGTTATTGTTAATCCCTATATGCGGCAGATTGGTATATACCAATCCTCTGTTTTCTATGGCGGAGAATCCTTATCATGTGCCGGATTATGTGGTGGAGATTTGTGATGATATCAAGGTGGAGGGCCGTGAAGTAATGGCAGTGTTTCCCCGGGAATTTTTGCTTTATGTAAGACAGTATTCGCCGTTGGTTTGTATGCCCTATGGCAGGGATGCACTTATTTACCAGAGTAATTCCTTTTATCAGTTAATGGAAAGTGAGAGAATCGATGCCCGGGAACTGGCCGGATATGCGAAGGCGGCCAAATGTCATTATATTATTTTGGCAGAAGAGAAAGAGCTGGTGGGCAGTCTGCTGGACTATGATTACGAAGAATTTAATCGAATCTCCGGATATGTGATTTACCGGGATACGACGATATATATCGGATTATAAAAGTACGGACCAGTATCCGTACTTTTTTCTTGTAAAAACCACCCGCGTGATAGCGGGTGGCTCATTATTCGTTAAAGTAATTTAATGCATAGATGAATCTTTGGGCAATTTCCTGACGGCCCTTTTGATTGAGATGAAGATGATCTTTCAGGTATTCAGAAGCATTATCCTCTGTGATAGTGCCGTAAATATTGTCAATAAAGGTTACGGCTTTCTCCGAACACATATCGCCCTGATAAATACAATAGGTGGAAAGAATATCTTCCTTTTCGTTATATTTGTATTGGTCACTGCTTAAATAATTACCGTTCTCATCCACATAGAAAGCATAAGAGGGTGACATCACAATAATGCGGATATGGGGATAGGTGTTCTGGAAGGCTTCAATACCGGCTACCAGATTGCCTGTAAATGCCAGGTGATTACTATGGTTGGAAATATCATAGATATAATTTCCCATATAATAGTCGGTAGCATCATACATAATTGCAATGACATCTACCGTTTGAAAGTCCAAATCTGCAAGAGTCTGCAGGGTGTCCCGAATGGCTTCGGGAGCCTCATTCCCCAAAGTGGTAGTAAGCTCATTGTAGGGGTATATATCTGTCAAATTACATGCCAGACAGGCCAACCAATAGAAGGTATAGGCATCCATGGGAGTGGTACTGTTTAACAGGTGATATTCCTGAGCGGCCAGATAACTGCCGGCCACGGAACAGTTGTATACTACGGCACCGGTCTCATCTGCAATTAAATTAGCCAGATTGTCATCGGAATATCTGTCGTCTGCAAAGGGCCCATTGCCAAAGGCTACAATGGTGGTAATTCCGTCATCTTCCCGGCCCTCCAAAAATTCTTCATCCACCGGTAAAATCAAATCCATGGTATCTTCGTATTCGCCGGCACCGTCTTCAAAAATATCCGACTGGTCAATATATACACCGAAATTAGAAAAACGTGCGATGACAAAGACGATTACAAAAACAGCAATTCCAAGGGTGGAAATATGAAACCATGTACGGGGAGTTATTTTTTTGCGGGAAGGCTTGGCAGCTTCTTCCTCCGGGATGGTAGTGTCACCGATGGGTGCCTCCGGGTCGTTTTCTTTTGCTTGGTCTATTTCGGCGGCCTGCTTCGGGGAGGAATCGGACTCGTTTTCCGGTGCCTCCAGGTCAATAATTGTCAAATCTTCAAAAAAATCTTTCTTACTCATAATCGCCCTCTCTGTTATTATTTCTCCAAGGGTTGGGTTTACGGCCTTATTTTACTATTATATGCAGAGAAAGTCCATAAAAAACAAAAATTTAAGAAAATCTGAATAAATGGTAGAATGGCTTGAAGTGTTGTTTTTGGGATGTTATAATATTACGTAATTGTTAAGCAGTATTTTGAAAGGATATAGCGATGAAGAAGATATTTAATCATACAAAGCGTCCCCAACAGGAGTTTGAACCCAATAACTATGAGTGGGAGTATGACGCTGTTGATGAGGCCGGCTACGACGAGGAGTTGACTGAAGAAGCAGCAGAGACCGGAGTGGATGGAGCTGAGGGCTACTATGACGAAAACGGTCGTTGGGTAGAGACAGGCGGCTACTATGATGAAGATGGTAAAGCATTAACTGGTTGGGTAGCTGCTGGTTCTGACTGGTACTATGTAAAGAACGGTCACATGTTAAGAAATACTTGGATCGCTAAAGATGCTACTGGTGCTGTATGGTACTATGTAGGTAACAACGGTGCTATG
>JAFUKS010000213.1 GCA_017473445.1 Lachnospiraceae bacterium | reverse complement strand
TCCAAGATTGCCTGTGGTGCCAATGCAGATGATTATCACTGGACTGAGAAGGTGCTGGAGACCTGCTTTGATCATGGTACCGGTTATATGGATGGCCTGTCACTGCACTATTACACGATTCCGTCCGGTGATTGGAGCAAGAAGGGCTCTGCTACGGATTTTACCGAGAAAGATTGGTATCAGACCTTAAGTGCTACCTTGTTTATGGAAACTCTGATCAAACGTCACGGCGCGATCATGGACCGGTTTGATCCTGAGAAGAAGATTGGTATGATGATTGACGAGTGGGGGATCTGGACGGATGTAGAGCCCGGTACCAATCCCGGTTTCTTATATCAGCAGAACACCATGCGTGACGCATTGGTGGCAGGTATTAACCTGAACCTGTTTAACAAGCATTGTGACCGTGTGAAGATGGCGAATATCGCCCAGATGGTAAATGTACTGCAGTCTGTGATTCTGACGGATGGTGCTAAGATGGTGAAGACCCCTACCTGGCATGCCTTCAATCTGTACAAGGTACATCAGGATGCAGAGCTGGTAGATTCTCATCTGGAGACCCGCTATGTGGGTATGGATAAGTTTATGGTGCCTAATCTCACGGAGTCCGTATCCCTGGGTAAGGACGGCAAGCTGTACATGACCTTGACTAATCTGTCCCTGGATGAGGCAGAGTCCATTCAGGCAGTGCTGACAGAGACAGAAGTGAAGTCCGTAAAGGGTACCATCTTAACCGGTGGCATGAATGCACACAATACCTTTGATGCACCTGAGACCGTACATACAGTAGAATTTACCGGTGTAACGGTTAAGGGCAATGAGATTGATTTTACCATCCCTCCCTGCTGTGTATTGCAGCTGGCTGTGGAAATTTAATATCCCTCCCCTAGCTGAGCAAATCAGCATAAAATGAGAAAAGAGCATGGAACCGAAATTCCATGCTCTTTTTGCTGTTCATATCACATATAAACTTAAGGAATATTTTACTTGGAAAAACACCATATTTTTTCTATAATAATAATATCTGCCGGGTGCTCAGGTAGAGCTTTGTTGTTTAGAATTGGAGTATTGAATATAATGGGGAGCGTATGTAGATGAATGGAGAATTGTTTCAGATTTGTAAATTAACAGCGGCAACCAAAAAGGCATTGGCGCAAGGGGGAGAATTTCTTTTTGCTCCCGGTCAATATGAAAATAGGATAGAATTTCAATTTCTGCCCATGAACACCTTATCTGCCCAAGAGGCAGAGTGCGTATATCATCCTGCGGACTGGTTTGAAAAATGCAAACAGCAGGATTTAGAGGATATTAAGATGATGATTCCCTTAAAGGCGGAGAATCGCAAGGTGCTGGGATTTGCAAATACCAGCCGTGCCTCCATTCTTACCTTTTTGAAGAATGGGGAAGTACACTACTGGGTGGCACACTGGGAATTTGATTCTAAGCTCCGGCTCTGGAATATCGTCTATAAGGAGTCGGTATGGGAGAATGCGCCCCAGGGGCGTCCCCAGTTTGCAGATAATACCAAGGAATTTCTGGCGGTGTTGGGTCGGATCGGAGAATTGGCTAATAAAATCGGCGCCCATTATTTTGGAAAGATTTTCCGGGAGGCAGCCTCCATTTTGCGAAAAGAACAGAAGCCTAAGGGGGTCTCAGAGTTGCCCCTGCCGGAGGCCTATAGGCACATTTTCGAGGCGGCGGCCAGAGCAGATGTATTCGGTGCCATGGGGTCTTGGAATGATGACCCGGCCTATATGGCACATGAAAAGGGTCTGGAAGAGGAATACAACAGATTGTCCGATGAATTGTTGAAGCAGATTCGGCAGGCTGTTTTGTTTGCGGTGAATCAGTGGTAGATAAAGAGTCGGAAATTTATAAAAGTTGTAAGAGAGAAAGTGCGGGAGTATGAATCGAAAAGAGAATTTACTGCTACGGTTGTTCTTAATGCTTTTTACCATATCCATGTCATTTGTGGTGCTTCCCGGAGGTGTAGTAAATGCCTACGGCTTATTTGGCGAGGTAACCGCGTCAGTGGCACAGGAGCAGGAACAGGCTGCAGAGATTGGCATCAAGCAGCAAGCACACCGGCAACAAGTGAAAGGCGGTAATTTATTTAATCCATGGTTTGTATTGAGTATGTTTGTGGCATGGATTGTCCGTAGAGCCCATATACGCAGGCTACCACGGGAGGACACCATTGTAGACTTAAAGGTGCGCATGAATCCTTGATTTCCTTTCTATTTTGATGAATGGAAAGGAGAAAAGAGATGTTTGAACAGGATTATATTATGCGACTGATTAAGGAGTTTGTGAGAGTATTATTAAAGCTGATATTCCAAATAGAGGCTAAGGAGCCGACAGAGCAATTGATGCAGGAACAGGAGGTTCGGGTGCTTTCGGAGGGACTGCTGGATAGGATTGACCGGGGAGAGATCAATGAAGCGGAGAACCTTTTGTATGATTTGCTAGAGGAGGAACAGGAAAAAGCTCTGGAGGTGGCATTGCTATTTTATTCCTACCTGAATGACAAGACCGATGATTTCCTGGAAAGTAACGGCTTCAGTAGGATGGAAATAAAGCAGGGTGTGGAAGGTCTGGCAGACCGATACGGACTGGGAAGTGTGGTACCTGCCTTCCTGATGGATGTATAAAAGATGGTGAGTATTTAAGGGAGTATACTATGGCATACACAATGACACATATTTTGATAGCAGAACAGGTACAGAAAAGGCTATCTGAGATAGAGGATGGCGCCACTTATTTGCTTGGGACCATTGCACCGGATGCGGTGCATGCCAATCCGGGGTATCATCCCGGTTTGAAGGAAACCAGCCATTTATTGCCCCCTGATGTGCGATGGGGCAGAGTGGAAAAAGAGGAACAGGTAGAGGCTTGGATTGATAGAATCGACCGGTTCTATGAAGAAAACAAGACGAAATATGACAGAGATTTTCTGTTGGGTTATGTGGTGCATCTGCTGGTGGATGTATATAGTGTGCTCTATTTCTATATTCCCTATGTAAAGGAGTTTAGGGAGGATTATGAGAATGGCGGCATGCAGTTTCGGCAGGAGGCTTTTGGTACCAATTACGAGCAATACTTGACCTATTCCAAGGAGAAGGATTTGCAACAGGTACTTCATGCGGGGCGCGCATTTGCCCTGGAGGGCTTCATAGAAAAGGAAGATATCGAAAAGCGTATCGACCGATTGTTTCAGGAAGAATTCCGACCTCAGCAGGTAGATACTTCGGGATATATGATCTACACACTGGACAAATGGGAGGAATTAATTGAGGGTGCTACGGACTATATTACGGAGAGACTTCTTACACGGTATTTGAAGTGAGTTACATATGGTTATGTTGAGAGTAATGAAAGTATGTGAGGATAAGGAATGGTACAATCAAAGGAATGGAATTGGAAAAGTGCAGACAGGCAGAGGTGGCTGACACCTTCAGAGGATAGTGAATATCTGGCCCGGAAATGGTCAGGAGAAGGTGCCCGGTCTATCCTGGATTTGGGCTGTGGTCTGGGCAGACATTCCTTCTTTTTCACGGAGAAGGGTTTTTCGGTGGCTGCGGTGGATTTGTCTCCGGAGGCAGTACGCAGCGTAAAAGAAGGAATCCGGGAGCGGGGGATGGACTTCCCTTGTTTGGTGGCGGATATGATGAAGCTGCCCTTTGCAGATAATACTTTTGACAGAGTGTTTTCTTATCATGTAATTTCCCATCAGGATACCCCCGGGGTGCAGGCGGTGCTTGATGAGATTACCAGAGTACTAAAGCCTGGCGGAAAGGTATTTCTGACGGTGTGTGCTAAGGAGCATTATGCTTTTTCAGAAAGCAGTTTTCCCAAGGTAGATGAAAATACAGTGTTAAAGACGGAGGGGGCGGAGGTAAATGTACCGCACTTTTTTGCAGATAAAAAGATATTAAATAAGCTGTTTCACGAATACACTTTTGAGCATGTGCGACATATTACGGAGTGCATTATGGAAGAGGATGACAGCAAGGAAAGAAGTCATTACTACATAGAGGCGGTAGTGCGTAAGTAGTTGGTGTGAATAAAGGTTCCGTTGTTTAAAGATATGAATTGAGAGGAAGCAAGATGACGAAATTGAAAGAGTCCATGGACCGGTTAATGAAAGAGGAAATCACATCCGGTTATGTAAAGGGGGTAGCCTGCCGTGTGATTCATAAAGGAAAAGTGATTTATGACACTGTGCAGGGCTATGCAGATGCAGAGCAGGGCAAGGCATTACAGCAGGATACCATATACCGGCTGTTTTCCATGACCAAGCCCATTACCGCTGTGGCTACCATGATATTGATGGAGCGGGGCCTGATTGATTTGCGGGACCCTATTTCCAAGTATCTGCCGGAGTATGCCCGGCAGAAGATTTGGACCGAGGATGGCCTGAAGGATACTTGGCGGGATGTGCAGATTTGGGATTTGTTGAATATGACCTCCGGTATTCCCTATCCGGATATGGCCCATGAGCCGGGCCGGCAGATGGATGCCCTGTTCAAGGAATTAATCGGACGCAGGGAAGCGGGAGAAGTGGTGACTAGCCGGGAATATATTCGCCGCATAGCGGAGATACCGTTGGTATTTCAACCCGGTGAACGGTGGATGTATGGATTGTCTGCGGATATTTTGGGCGTGCTGATAGAAGTTGTGACAGGCGTGTCATATGGCGAGTTCCTGCGTAGGGAGCTATTTGAGCCATTGGATATGAAAGACACTGCCTTTTATGTACCGGCAGAGAAACAGGATCGTTTTGCCAAAAACTATATGTGGAGTCCGGAGAAACAGACCTTAGTGCCCTTTACCAAGAGTCATCTGGGGGAATATTATGGAGAGGATGTGGCTTTTGAATCCGGTGGTTGCGGATTGGTCAGCACGGTGGAGGATTACAGTCATTTTGCGCAGATGCTGGTAAATGGCGGCAGCTTCCATGGGAAACGGATTCTGGGACCTAAGACAGTGGAATTTATGCGCCAGAATCGGTTAAGTGAGTCCCAGAAGGTGAATTTTAATTGGGACAGTCTTTGGGGCTATGGTTATGGATGCCTGATGCGTGTGCTGGAGGATCAGGGAGCAGCCCGGAGCAATGCTTCTTTAGGGGAATTCGGCTGGGATGGCTGGACCGGGAATTACGTGATGATGGACCCTACGGAGGATTTGATTTTGCTGTATTTTATCCAGCGGTGTGATACCGGTACGGCACCGGTGATGCGAAAAATACGTAATGTAATTTATGGAGCATTAGAGTAAGCATATGAATATATTAACCCTTGAAAATATCACCAAAGCCTTCGGTGTACGGAAGGTTTTGGACAATGCCTCTTTCTATCTGGAAGAAGGAGAGAAGGTGGGAATCATCGGTATCAACGGTACCGGTAAGTCCACCCTACTAAAAATTATAGCGGGCTTAGAAGAGCCGGATTCCGGCAAAGTGGTGAGAGCCAATCACTGTGTGGTGCGTTTTTTGCCCCAGACTCCCGTATTTCGGGAGGATGACACGGTATTGCAGGCGGTTTTTCGGGATAATGAAAATGAGCAGCAGGGTATCTCTGAGGCAGATGCCAAGGCCATGCTGACCCGACTGGGAGTGGCAGATTTTGAACAGCCCTGCGGACAGCTGTCCGGCGGACAGAGAAAGCGCTTAGCACTGGTGTCTGTACTGTTATCCTCTGCAGAGATCTTGGTGCTGGACGAGCCCACCAACCATCTGGACAGTGACATGAGCAGTTGGCTTGAGGAGCAGCTGCAAAAGCGCAGGGGTGCGGTAATCATGGTAACTCATGACCGCTATTTCCTGGACAGTGTTACCAATCGCATTATAGAAGTGGATAAAGGACAGGTGTATTCCTATGAGGCCAATTATTCCGGTTTTCTGGAGCTAAAGATGCAACGGGAGGAAATGGCTCTTTCTACGGAAAAGAAACGTAAGAATATCCTGCGAAATGAACTGGAATGGGTGCGTAGAGGTGCCCAAGCACGTTCTACCAAGCAGAAGGCCCGGTTGCAGCGGTTTGAGACCATGAGCAGCATTGCAGATATTCAGCAGGACGGCAGAGTGGAGATTTCCTCTCTTTCTTCCCGGTTGGGCCGTACCACTGTGGAGCTCCATGGACTTAGTAAGGCTTATGATGACAGGATTTTAGTAAAGGATTTTACCTACCTTTTCGGTAAGAATGACCGTATCGGTTTTGTTGGCCCTAATGGTAGTGGTAAGAGTACGCTGATGAGAATCATAGCCGGGCTGGAGCAGCCTGATGAGGGGTATGTGGAAATTGGTCAGACGGTGCGTATAGGCTACTATGCACAGGAGATTGATGAGGAGATCATGAACCCGAATAAAAGGGTTATCGATTATATCCGGGATGTGGCAGAATATGTAGAGACCGATGAAGGACGGGTCACTGCGGCACGGATGCTGGAGCGTTTTCTTTTTGCAGGAGAGGACCAATATGGTCTGTTGGGAAAATTATCCGGCGGAGAACGCCGTCGCCTATATTTGTGTAAGGTATTGATGGGAGCACCCAATGTACTGATATTGGACGAGCCTACCAATGATTTGGATATCACTACCCTGCAGCTTCTGGAGGATTATCTGGACCGTTTTCAGGGAATTGTGATTGTGGTATCCCATGACAGATATTTTCTGGACCGATGTGTACGTCGTATTTTTGCTTTTTCGGAAAATGGTGTATTGGAGCAGCATGAGGGTGGATATACGGATTATGTGAATCGGAAACGCTGGCAACAGGAGAAGATGGAGTCTGTCGGCGGAGCATCGGGACGCGGTGCAAACGCTAATGATAAAACGGGAACCCGGGAGGCAAAGCCTTCGGAAACCGGCACTGGCAAGGACTGGAAGGCAGGACAGAAGAAAAAGCTGAAGATGACCTATCAGGAACAGAAGGACTATGAAAGTATAGAGATACGGATTGCTGTGTTGGAGGGTAAGCTGAAACAGCTGGAAGCAGACAGTCTGAAATTTGCAAGAGATTTTGTGAAGCTGGGTGAGATTACCCGGAAGAGAGAAGAGACCGAGAAACAATTGGAAGAAAGTATGGAGCGCTGGATGTATTTGGAAGATTTGGCGGCCAGAATAGAAAAAGGCGAAACAGTTTAATGACTGTTTCGCCTTTAGTCTTCTACTTCATCTGAGTCAGCTGCCACTGCAGAAACTACGGAAGCAACTACTGCAATAATTACCGCAATAATTACGATTAACAAACCGCCTGCCAAAATAAAAAAACTACCCATAAAAAGAACTCCTTTCAACATTATCAGTATACCACGAATAGAAAAAAGTACAAGTAAAAAAGTTTTTATATAGTCTTTACATTTCTTTCCAAAAAGAGTACAGTAGGAGTACTTCAAAACGTTCTGTTTTGGAAATTCTTAAAATACCCGCGGTATTTTATCCGGCCTTATCGGCCATTTTACACAATTTACAATATATCAGAGAGCAAGGAGGGATTGATTGGATTATTTGCAGGAGCTTTTGGAGGATTATTCTGCCCGAAAGCAAGGTTCCTTATTACAATTGAAAAAGGGGATACTGGAGAGGGAGCGATTTTTAGAGGAGGCCAGGGAATATATCTCTACTCATTTTACACTGTCTTGTGAAGAACAAAAGCGGCTATTAACTTCTTTTGAACAGTATATTTTTGGATATTCTATTTTGACCCCGCTTATGGATGATCCTGAAATATCGGATATTCGGGTCATTTCTTACAGGCATATCCGTGTAAAACGCTGCGGGCAGCGGATGGAGGCAGGGATTGCTTTTGCGTCGGAAAAGGAATATCGGCATCTGGTGGATGCCATTGCCACCAGGAATCAGGTGAATATTTCCCATTTAAATGCCATACAGAGATTTACGGATACTCAGAGTCATCCGGACTATATTCTTCGGTTTACCATTTCTATGCCTCTTTTAAATGCAGGGGGCGAGCCGTATCTTTGTATTCGCAAGATTCCACGGAAATTTCCCGGTATGCGGCAGCTCATTGAAAAAGGCGTATTGACCAAGGAACTGGCAGAGCTGCTGGTGCTTAGGTTCGGACAGGGCTCCACCTTAATCTGCGGTGGAAATTCCTCCGGCAAGACTACCTTGCTGAATGCTTTGAAGGAGACTTTGCCGGACCATATGGCGGTGCTGGTAAGCCAGCAGGCCCAGGAGCTGACCACTGCATTACACCCGGACATGATGTTTTTGCATTCTTTGCCGGGAACGGGAGAGAGTCAGATTCATTATGATCTTAAGGATATTAGTATTGCCGGGCTGACTATGGATGTGGATTTTTTTATTATAGGTGAAGTAAAGGGAGGAGAAGCGATGTATCTGTTGAATGCAGCATATACGGGACAGCTGTGTGCTGCCACCATTCATGCACCTTCTGCGGACAAGGCTCCGGATAAGCTGGTGGACTACGCCATGTATGAAAGCAGGTATTCCCGGGATGAGTTAATGGGGATGTTGGACTGCTTTCACACTTTGATTTTTATGCAGGATTATCACGTACAGCAGATTTTTGCCTGCAAGGGCTGGGACAGGGAGTCCCGATGCCTGATTATGGAAAAATTATATGAGCATTCACAGGCGGCAGAGCGATAGGGGGGGAAATGAAAATAGGAATAGGAATTGTATTGTTTGTGGGGTTTTGCCTACTGTTTCGTGCAATGGCAGCGGGGGATATCTGGCAACGAATGTATGGTAGGACCAGAGAGAATTTGGAACAGGCAGCCAGGGAGCGCTATATCCGCAGCAGAAAGAAGATACGTTTGTCCCGGGAGGAGGAATATCCTTTGAAAGGATTGGTTCAATTACTGGATTACAGTGGGGTGTCCCTTCGGTTTCCCGAATTTACGGTGGAGGTCTGGTGTCTTTTGAATGTTTTGATATTGGCAGGGTGTTTGATATTAGGGCTTATAGTGGGTAGCCTGTGGCTGGGCTTAGGTATATTTTTGCTTTGTCTGGGCGTGCAATGGTTGGTACTGGAGCAGCTGCGCCGACGGAATTTGCGTACCATCCAAGAGGAACTTCCCAAATTGCTGGATTTTCTGGGGAATTACAGCATTACGGCAGGAGAAATTTCGGGTCTTTTTCAGCAGATATCCCGTTATATGCAGGAGCCTTTAGGGAGTTTGTTGGAGAATTGCAGTATTGAGGCCCGCACCACAGGGGATGTAAGCATTGCCCTACGGATGATGGCGGAAAGGGTAGAACATCCCCAATTAAAGGAATTGCTCCGTAATATGGAAATCAGCATCCACTATTGTGCAGATTTAAGTATTTTGGTAAAAAACAGCAGGCGTACCATCCGGGAATACCAGCAGGCCAGGGAGGAATGCAGGGGGATGCTGCGGGAGGCAGGGATTAATATGTTTTTGTTACTGGCAATGGCTTTTTTGGTACTACTTACGGTGGACCGGCTGGTGCAGGTATCTATGTGGAAAATTTTATTTTTCACCCTGCCGGGGTATGTGGCTTTAGGAACAGTAGGTATTATATTGCTGGCCTTTCGGATGAAAATACGGGAGGGGGAAGGATAGGAGGAACTATGGGGGAATGGATGAATATACTTCCCTGGGTGGGAGCAGGAAGCTTGTGGCTGCTTTTCTTTCTTTTTTTCTATGAACACAATGGGAAAGGGATGGGCGAATTCAAGGTCCTTCATACCTATCGGGAATTGGCTGGCTGGGTACGGAAAAGGGAACGGTATCAAAGCTGGTACTTACACCTGGAGGCATCGCTTAAGGAAAATGGTGCGGAATTTCACTATGGCAGATGGCTTCGTCCGGGTGGCTATCTGGCCCTGCGGCTCCTATTGGCTGTTACAGGGACATTGATTGTGGGAAGCTATGGTACCGGTTACGGTATTCTATGCGGGCTGCTATTGTATGAACTGCCCCGGGGGATGCTTTGGTATCTGAATGAGCGAGACAATCGGCAAATGCTTTCAGATATCCGTATGGTATATCATGCCTTGGAGATTCAATTAAAGGCAGGGGTCTATATTACGGATGCCCTGGCAGAGTGCTATGGTGCTGTGAGCCACCGGCGGCTACGCAGAGGATTGTTGGATTTGGCGGGAGATATTGTGATGAGGGCTGATATTTTGCAGGCAATGGAATGCTTTCAGGGAAGCTTTCGAAACCGGTACATAGATGCACTGTGTATTACAGTGTTACAGGCATTGGAGTCGGGACAGGCAGTGGAACTACTGCAGGATATAGGAGAGCAGATAAAGGATATGGAGCACAATTTGCTGCAACGGCAAAAGAGCAGTCTGGAGCGGAGTATTACCTTGTATCAATTGGGGATTCTGGCGGCAGTGCTTGGGATTTCCCTGTATGCGGTGCTGGGACAGTTGTTGCAACAGAATATTTTTACCATTTGAAAGGAGGATGAAAAAGATGAAGGTGAAGCTTAGCAAAATATGGAAAACAGGAATTAATTGGTGCCGGAAAAAGGAGCCGGGGGTGGATGGCATTCTGGTAACGGTGGGATTGTGTGTCATTGCCCTGCTTTTGTGTGTGGTAATGAAAGATAGTCTTACTGCCTTTGTGGAAACATTGGTACAGGCCATGACGCAGGAGGCTACCAACATTCTGACAGGGGGAGGAAATTGAAAAGAAATCAGGGAAATATCGGAAATATATTGGGGACCATGCTCTGTGTGCTGGCAATGACAGTGCTTGTGTTACAGTATATGGAGCAGGTTAGGCTGATTCAGCAAAAATGGCAAATGATGCAGATATCCCGAGCTTATATTTTGCGGATGGAGACCAAGGGCTATCTGACGCGGGAGGATGCGGAGGAATTATTGGAGGAGCTGGAACGGGCAGGTGTAGAGCAAATCACGTTGGAGGGTACTACCCGTAACCCGGCGGATTACGGAGAACGGATTGTTTTAAGAATAAGAGGAGTTATAGGCGATGAATACCCGGTGGAAGAAACAAGAAGCTCCACGGCGAAGCATTAGGTGGATACGGGCGGGCATCCAGCCGGTGTGCGGTCTGTTTTTTTGCCTGTTTTTATTTGTGTTGTTGGTGGTCCTGATGGAACTCTTTCGTTACCATACTTCCGTACTATATCTGGAGGATGCTTTGGCGGCATCAGGCTTAGCTGCTGCCGTGGTGGATTTGGAGGAATATGGTATATCCCATACCATTCGGATTAGAGACGGGGAGGAAAGCTATGGGAAGTATGTGCAGGCACTACAAGATAATTTGTGCTTGGATGAACATTGGAATAGCGGAAAGGAGCAGCTGATTGCCGGTAATGTGCGAATGGAGCGATTTATTATTTATACAGTGAATGGACAGGAATGCTACAGTCGGGAGCGGGATGAGATCGGGCACTGGCATCTGCAGCAGTTCCCTGAGGCGGGCATGTATGCACCAAATGGTCAGGCAGTGGAGGAGACTGCCATCTATGGAGAGGTGTCCTTTGAAGTGCAGGGACTGTGGGGGATTCGACTGCGGGCACAAAAGGGGGTATTGGTGGATGTGTGTGACTAAGAAAGGAAAAGGGGAAAAGAATGAAAATTAAAAAGAAATGCAATTGGTATAAGGTATGGCTTAAGTGTGCTTTGTTGGCGCTGATAGCTTCTGTAATCCTCTTTATGGTAATGTTGCAGATAGAAAGGCAGGCTTTGGAGGGCGGTGAAAAGAAAATCGCATGGATAGCAAGCTGTGAAATTCCTAAGGGACTGGTACTGCATGCAGGGAATTGGCAGGATTATCTGGAGCAGAGGCAGGTAGATGCACAGTTGGTTTCGGATGCAGTGCCTTCAGATGAGGGATAGTGGGAAGGGGTGACGCCGGTGTTTTCCGTTGAAAAGGGAACCTTGGTCACTCGTGGAATGTTTGAAAGTGTTGAGCGCGTATTGGCGGAAATGAAGGAGCCGGTGGTGGCCGGTTTGAAAGCAGAGGATTTGTATCAGGTGGTAGGAGGTATATTGCGTCCCGGGGATCGGATACATATTTATCTTTTGGGACAGGATGGTGAAATCAGACTACTGCGGGATGATGTATATGTGCAACAGACCTTTGATACGCATGGAAATCCTGTGGAACCGGGGGATGGTGTGACTGCGGTTTACCGGCTGAATGTATATATGGAAAAGAGGGATGTGGACGAATTTTATGGGGATTTGAGTACCGGAACGCTACGGATAGTGAAGGCTTCCGGATAAAAGTACTACGAAAAGGAATAACAGATTTGCTTTTTTTATAGATTTTACAGGAAAAATATGGTAATGTGTTTACGGATAACGAAGGGGTAAAGTTATCCATGGCATATGCCGGAGGAGTATAGTTACGCAAGGGAAGAACGCAGGGGATAAGGAAATATAGTTGTTGTGCCTGTGCCATTGCTTTTTTTCTGTAAAGAGGTGACGAAGCCTTTGTCTGGCAAGAAAATGGGGGAAGTAATTTGTATGGGCACACCAACGCCCCCTGAAATATGCCGGAAAAGTGGCCGTATGGCAAATCTGACAAACGGATTGGTTAGGGGGCACTTTGAAAAGTTTATAATGAAGCTTGGATAATAATAGTAGGAGGAGAGTATATGAAAAACAAGAAGAAATGGATGGCCCTTTTGGTCATGATGCTACTTGCATCCATGAGCCTGTGTGCCTGCCGTAAGGACGACGTAAGTGCAGAAACTACCTCCGGTTATGAGGTGGCTGAAAGCAGCGGTAAGGAGTCTTTGGAGTCTGCATCTAATGAGGTAACAGAAAGCTCTAAAGAAGATAACGAAGAAAGCAGCGTGGTGGAAGAAACAGATAAAACCACTGAAACCATAGAGTCTACAGAAACCCGGGAGACAGAGGAGTCTGCTGAGGAAACAAAGGAGTCTGTAGCACCTTCTAAGGAGCAGGAGAGCAGTAAACCTTCCAAGGCACCGGAAAGCACCCAGCAAACCACTGTAAAGGAAGAAACCAAGCCCAGTCAGGAGGCCCCAAAGCCTTCTGTATCCACCCCTACCGTGGAGCAGCCAAAGCCCTCCACGCCCCAGGTACATACCTGTGATTATGGCAGTGGCACCGTGACCAAGGAAGCTACCTGCAAGGAAGAGGGTGTGCGTACCTTTACTTGTAGCTGTGGTGCATCTAAGACCGAAAGTATTGGAAAGACCGGACATAACTACGTCACCGATTCCAAGGCGGCTACCTGTACCGAGGCAGGCTATGAGAAAACCGCATGTAGCAGCTGTGGGGATGTCAAGAGCGAGAGTACCACTCCCGCCACGGGACACTCCATGGAGGAGCATTGGTTCCCTTCTGGCCCTACCTGTGTTACGGATGGCGGTATGCATTTTGAAAAATGTACCAAGTGCGGTGTGACAAATGATTTGCCTCCCGGACAGCCTTTGGGCCATAATCCGGATGCGGGAACGGTGATAAGAGAAGAGAACTGTGTTAGAGGAAGTTTGATTGAACACTATTGTACCAGATGTCCACAGAAGTTAGATTATACGGAGGGACCTAAAGACCCTAATAAGCATTTGGAATGGGTGTTTGATGAAGATGAGCAGGTGTGGTATTGCCCGGGATGTGGTACTACAAAATAAAAAACATATAGAATTAGGAAACCGAGCATTTGATTGCTCGGTTTTTCTTTTACAGAAAAAAAGAAAGGAGAGGAGTGCTTATGAAGAAATGGAAATGGCCGGGGATGCTGTTACTGGCCCTGGTGCTGTGTCTTACCCCTGCCAGGGTAAATGCAGAGAGTATTGACGATGCTTCTGTGTACAGAAATCCCCATATCAACTTTACTCCAGATGGAAAAGCCTACACCACGGACTTTATGGAAAAAGACTATGAATCCGTAAGGAAAGGGGAGGTCATAGAAACCGGGGAGGTGTCCACCCTGCCCCAGCTGCAGGAGGGACAGCATAGGTATCAGGTGGAGAAGTCAGGACTTGTCCACGTAGAAAGGTGGGTGGCAAGTTATGTCCCCGGAAGATGTATCCACAATGAATACTGGCATAATGACCAGTACCATGACTTGACGGTAAACCACAATAACTGTTTGAGCTATTATAAAAACGGATGGGTAGGATACTGTGCAGACTGTCACAAGAGCTTGTACATTCTTTATTACATGGACCGGGAGACCGCGAAAACCCTTACTACACTTCCCATTGGATTAGATTACTTTTACATGTGTCCCAACTGTGACAACTTAGAGCAGGCCCGGGAAATGGTACATGAGTGTGAGGATATTTCATGGAATAAGTATATTGTGACTTATATAGAGAATGGACTTAAAGTAACAGGTATTATGGCTCCTTCGACTTTTATGTATAATAACGAAACTATGTATGATGGTGAGAAAATCACACCAGATACCAGACTTAGAAAAAACCGATTTATTAGGGAAGGATTTGAGTTTGTAGGTTGGAATACAAAGCCGGACGGTTCCGGAGAGTCCTTTACCGATGGACAGGAAGTATATAACTTAACTACTGTAGATAATGAGGAAGTTGTTCTTTTCGCCCAATGGAAGAAATCCGAAAGCACTCTCCATATCCACCCGGGCAGTGGTAAGCTGGACGGTGCATCGGGCATTGTGAGCGTGACCAAAAAGTATGCGGCAACGGAGAATGTATCTGCCGATAGACTGACTCCCCCCAAGGGTGCAGTGATTACCTTTAAAACCAACGGGGGAAGTGCAGTAGCAGATATGGAAACCACCCGGTATTTTGAAGAGTGGTCCCTGTCCTATCCCTTCCATGGGGAGCTGGCAGATGAGGTATACCACTTTACGGGACCCGATGGCAGTGAGGATACCATTACGGCAGTTTACGGCCACAGGCCCATTACCCTGCCGGATACCCAAAAGCCCAGCCTGGAATTTGGTGGATGGTATAAGGACCCGGAATGCACCCAGCTGGTAGGTCCTGCGGGAGCAGAGGTAATCCTTACCCAAAACACGACCCTTTACGCCCAGTGGGTATCCCTGCAGCTGACCACTACAGAGGATTATACCGTATACGGCGGAAGCGGAGCAGTGGACCTTTCCTGGGTCAATGCCGAAAATACCCAGATGACCTATCAGGTGTACCAGATGCGGGAGG
>JAFUKS010000212.1 GCA_017473445.1 Lachnospiraceae bacterium | reverse complement strand
GTTTGGCAGATGACCGGGAGTATGAAGTATTCATCAGTGGTAAGAGCATGGGTACTATGAAGACCGGTTTAGGCGGCAAGCTCAGCCTCAGTGTAGAACTTCAGGCAGCAGGCGAGGTAGCTGTAAAGGTAGTTCAGATGTAATAGAGTCCCTGTATCGGGAGGTTTTCTTCTCCGGTGCAGGGATTTTTGTCCATAAAGGAGAGGCTGGGAATGGCCTTTGATGGGGAAAGGAGGGCCTCATGGCCAAAGGGAAAATGACCAGTATTTTCTTTTGCCAGAATTGTGGTTACGAATCTTCCAAGTGGTTGGGACAGTGTCCCGGCTGTAAGGAGTGGAATACACTGGTAGAGGAGCAGGTCAGTAAATCGGATTTGAAAAGCGGTGGCGGAGTGACCAGACGTAGTAGTGCCCAGGCACAGCCTAGTGTGCTGTCCGATATTGCTATTACCGAAGAAGAGAAGCAGGTGACCGGTATAGCCGAACTAGACCGGGTGCTGGGAGGAGGTATTGTAGCCGGTTCTCTGGTGCTGGTGGGAGGAGATCCGGGTATCGGTAAATCCACGCTGCTATTACAGGTATGTCAGAGATTGGCTGCTATGGATAAAAAGGTGTTGTATATATCAGGAGAAGAATCCCAAGTACAGATTAAGATGCGTGCAGACCGTTTGGGGGACTTTTCTTCTCAAATGCTGCTGCTATGTGAGACCAATTTGGATGTGATTGGGGAAGTCATACGTAATGTAAAGCCCCAAGTAGTGGTAATTGATTCCATTCAGACCATGTATAATGAGAACGTTTCCGCAGCTCCGGGCAGTGTGTCCCAGGTGCGGGAGACCACCGGAACCTTGTTACAGCTGGCCAAGGGTCTTGGGGTGTCCATATTTATTGTGGGGCATGTGACCAAAGAGGGGACTGTGGCAGGCCCCAGAGTGTTGGAGCATATGGTGGATACGGTACTTTACTTTGAGGGTGACCGTCATGCCTCCTATCGTATTTTGCGAGGGGTAAAGAATCGTTTCGGCTCCACCAATGAGATTGGTGTATTTGAAATGCGGGAGCAGGGGCTGATTGAGGTGCAGAACCCTTCAGAATATATGCTCAGTGGCAGACCTCATCATGCAAGTGGTTCCGTAGTGGTGTGCACTATGGAAGGAACCCGTCCTTTATTGATAGAGATTCAGGCACTTGTATGCCACAGCAATTTTGGGATTCCCAGACGACAGACCACCGGTACGGATTTTAATAGGGTAAATCTATTAATGGCAGTTTTGGAAAAACGCTGTGGACTTTCCCTATCCGGTTGCGATGCCTATGTGAATATTACCGGAGGCATGAAAATTGTGGAACCGGCGGTGGATTTGGGTATTGTAATGGCGATTCTCTCCAGTTTTCGAAATTTTCCACTGGACCCTCATTTATTGGCCTTTGGTGAAGTGGGGCTAAGCGGTGAGGTGAGAGCGGTGAGCATGTCACGCCAGAGGGTACAGGAGGCCAAAAAGCTTGGATTCCATACGGTGATTGTACCCAAGGTATGCGAAAAGGATTGCAGTCAGGTAGCAGATATCAAGGTAGTAGGCGTCAGCTCTTTGCAGGACGTGATGGACTATTTATTAGGATAGCCTGAAATGGATATAAAATGAAAAAATACAAAAAGAAACAATGGATATATTGGTTGTTGACCATAGTGATTCTGGCAGTATTGGGGATGGTGTTTCGGTATTTTGGTCCCCGGGGGCCGGGCAGAGAAGGTGAAGGGATTGTTTCCGGTGAATGTATCAGTCCCATGGAACAAGGCTTTGCATTGGAGCAAATACCGCCTTATACCGGTAGTCCCTATTATGAAGTCAACAATAATATTCCTTATTTCAAAGTCGGTGATTATCCCGGGGAAGCTTTTGAAATCTATAGTGATTTGGATTTTCTGGGACGATGTGGAGTGACGATAGCCAGAGTGTGCCGGGAATTGATGCCCACTGGGGAAAGAGAACCCATTGGTGCAGTGAAGCCCACCGCTTGGCATTATACCAAATATGATTTTGTGAATGGTAAATATCTTTATAATCGGTGTCATTTGATTGGCTTTCAGCTTACCGGTGAAAATGCCAATGAACGGAATTTGATTACCGGTACCAGATATATGAATGTAGAAGGGATGCTTCCCTTTGAAAACCAGATAGCAGAATATGTGCACAGCACCGGTGGAGCAGTATTGTACCGTGTGACACCCTGCTTTAGGGGGAAAGACTTGTTGGCGCAAGGAGTCTTACTGGAGGCTTTATCTTTAGAGGATGAGGCAGAGGGGGTGTGCTTCAATGTATTTTGTTACAATGTACAGCCGGGAGTGGAAATTGACTATGCCACGGGAGATAATCGGCTGGTGCCGTAAACGGTAAATGTACCGATGGTAATTATAGGATAGATGATTCCCGTATGGGGAATGCTAAATATCACAAAAAGAAAAAGGAGGATTCGTGATGGCGGCGATTGTATTAACAACTGAAAATTTTGAAAAGGAAGTATTACAGAGTACGGTTCCCGTATTAATTGATTTCTGGGCTGCATGGTGTGGACCTTGCCGTATGCTTTCACCTTTGGTAGAGGAGATTGCCCAGGAGACTAACCAGTTCAAGGTATGCAAGGTGGATGTAGATGATCAGATGGCATTGGCGGAGCGTCACAATGTAATGAGTATTCCCACCCTGGTAGTATATAAAGACGGTACAGAGGTGAACCGTTCCCTGGGTTATATTTCCAAGGATGAAATATACCAGCTTATGAAATAAGTATTAAAAAAGAATAGATTTGAGATTTTTACGTCATAATGGATTATAATGTAAATATCCACAAACCAGGCCTCTGCCCCAGGGTGGAGGCTTTTTGATGTCTATATCAGGTGCAGTGGAAGGACAAGCGAAAAGGAGAGAAGCTAAGGCTTCCTATGGAGTAACGAATATGACGAAGACAGAAAATGAATTACAGACCCGAGAAGAAGTAGTACAGATTATGGATATGGTGGGAATACAGGCTACGGAGTATATGAAAGCTATGGCCTATTACCGCTGTGCGATTATGGAGATAGAGACGAAGTTTAATGTACTAAATACAGAGTTTTCCTTGCAGTATGATCGGAATCCCATCAACAGTATTAAAAGCAGACTTAAGAGCCCCTTGAGCATCAAAGAAAAATTGGAGCGTAAAGGGCTGGACATTACGCTGAAAAATGTGGAAGAAAATCTAAATGATGTGGCCGGAGTACGGGTCATTTGTTCTTTCCCGGAGGATGTGTTTACCCTGGCAGAAGCGCTACTGAAGCAGGACGATATTACCCTGGTGGAAATGAAGGATTATATACACAATCCGAAGAAAAACGGCTACCGCAGTTTACATATGATTGTGCAGGTGCCTATTTTTCTTAGTCAGGAAAAGCGGATTATGAAGGTGGAGATACAGCTTCGCACTATAGCCATGGATTTTTGGGCCAGTCTGGAGCATCAGCTGCGGTACAAAAAGGACAGGGAGTTCACAGAAGAAATGATGCAGGAGCTTTACGACTGTGCCACCCAAAGTGCCATGTTGGATGCCCGGATGGATGCACTCCGTCGTTATGTAGAAAACGAAAACGAGAGTTTCTCTTTACGCTGACGATATTTAACATTTTCTATTTGAAAAAAACAGGAAACAGTAGTAGAATGAAAGAGTATGCTTGAAAGATGTCGAATACGGGCATGATTAAGCATAACGATATGAGAAAAAAGGAAGATAAGGTTATGGAAGAAAATGTTAAGAAAACCGGTGGCTGGCGTGCCAATAAGTGGATTCGTGCAGCTATCCCTGCATTGTTGCTTCATTGCAGTATCGGTACTGTTTACTGT
>JAFUKS010000211.1 GCA_017473445.1 Lachnospiraceae bacterium | reverse complement strand
CTATCTGGCTGAGAAGGTAACAGAAGCAGTAATTACCGTTCCTGCATATTTCAATGACTCTCGGCGTCAGGCTACCAAGGACGCTGGTAAGATTGCAGGTCTGGAAGTAAAGCGTATCATCAAAGATCCTAACGCTGCAGCACTGTCATACGGTCTGGACAATGAAAAAGAGCAGAAGATTATGGTATACGACTTAGGTGGTGGTACCTTCGACGTATCCATTATTGAAATCGGTGACGGTGTCATCGAAGTATTATCCACCAACGGCGATACCCGTCTGGGTGGTGATGATTTTGATAATAAGATTATTGACTGGATGGTTAGCGAGTTCAAGAGTGCTGAAGGCGTAGATTTATCCGGCGATAAGATGGCTATGCAGAGATTAAAGGAAGCAGCTGAGAAGGCAAAGAAGGAATTGTCCAGTGCAATGACCACCAACATCAACCTTCCTTTTATTACCGCAACCGCAGAGGGTCCCAAGCACTTTGATGTGAATTTGACCCGTGCAAAGTTTGATGAATTAACCCATGACCTGGTAGAGAGAACTGCAATCCCCGTACAGAATGCTATGAAGGATGCTGGTCTGACCAACGCTGACTTGGGTCAGGTATTGCTGGTAGGTGGTTCTACCCGTATTCCTGCAGTACAGGATAAGGTAAGACAGCTTACCGGCAAGGAGCCTTCCAAGTCCCTGAACCCTGATGAGTGTGTAGCAATCGGTGCTTCCATCCAGGGCGGTAAGCTGGCAGGTGATGCAGGTGCAGGTGATATTCTGCTTTTGGATGTAACTCCTCTTTCCTTGTCCATCGAGACCATGGGTGGTGTAGCTACCAGACTGATTGAGAGAAATACTACTATCCCTACCAAGAAGAGCCAGGTATTCTCCACCGCAGCTGACAACCAGACTGCAGTAGATATTAACGTAGTACAGGGTGAGAGACAGTTTGCCAAGGATAACAAGTCCCTTGGACAGTTCAGACTGGATGGTATCCCTCCCGCACCCAGAGGAATCCCTCAGATCGAGGTTACCTTTGATATCGATGCTAATGGTATCGTAAATGTATCCGCTAAGGATCTGGGTACCGGTAAGGAGCAGCATATTACCATTACTGCAGGCTCCAACATGAGCGATGATGAAATCGATAAGGCAGTAAAGGAAGCTGCTGAGTTCGAGGCACAGGATAAGAAGCGTAAGGAAGCTGTTGAGGCTAGAAACGATGCAGATGCATTTGTATTCCAGACCGAGAAGGCTATGAACGAAGTAGGTGACAAGATCAGCGAGACTGACAAGGCTCAAGTACAGGCTGATGTAGAGGCTGTAAAGGCTATTCTGGAAAGAACCAAGGATCAGGAAATGAGCGACAGCGATTTGGATGAACTGAAGGCAGCTAAGGAGAAGCTGACCAATAGTGCACAGTCCCTGTTCACCAAGATGTACGAGAGCATGCAGCAGGCTCAGCAGGCAGGTGACGCAGCAGGTGCAGGCCCTGATATGAGTGGTGCAGCTACTGATGCAGGTGCTGAGGATGATATTATTGACGGAGATTTCCGCGAGGTATAAAAACGAAAAAGTACTTCTAAGCCAGCTGGCGAAGAAATTCGCCAGTACGCTGGCTAAGAAGTACTATGTTTTCGTTGGGAGAATGCCGGAAGGCATTCTCCCCGCGAACCAAGATAGACTATGCACTCGCTAGAAGAACGCAGAGCGTTCTTCCGGAGATATATTGTAACGAAAGGTTTGAAATATTATGGCAGAGCAGAAGCGTGACTATTATGAAGTCCTGGGCGTTGATAAAAACGCAGACGATGCAGCGATTAAAAAAGCATATCGTGTTCTGGCAAAAAAATACCATCCGGATGTAAATCCCGGAGATCAGGAAGCGGAGAAGAAGTTTAAAGAAGCTTCCGAGGCTTATGCAGTATTAAGTGATCCTGAGAAAAAGCGTCAGTATGATCAGTTTGGTCATGCTGCTTTCAGTAATGGCGCAGGCGGCGGAGCCGGTGGATTTGATTTCAATGGTGCTGATTTTAGTGATATTTTCAATGATTTATTTGGCTTTGGAGATATTTTCGGCAGCAGAGGCGGTCGCACCGGTGGTAGGGCTAACAATGGTCCTATGAAGGGTGCTAATCTGCGTACCAGTGTGCATATTACCTTTGAAGAGGCTGTATTTGGATGTACTAAGGAAATTGATTTGACTGTAAAGGAGACCTGTAAGACCTGTAATGGTAGCGGTGCTAAGGCAGGGACCCAGCCTGAGACCTGTAGCAAATGTGGCGGTAAGGGTCAAGTGGTATTTACCCAGCAGTCCTTCTTCGGTACAGTACGTAACGTACAGGCATGCCCTGATTGTCAGGGTACCGGTAAGGTGATTAAGGAGAAATGTGCCGACTGTCGCGGAACCGGATACATCCCCATGAAGAAGAGATATTCCGTGGATATTCCTGCGGGTATTGATAATGGTCAGTCCAAACGTATGCCCGGACTGGGTGAGCCCGGTACCAATGGCGGCCCCAGAGGTGACGTACTGGTAGAGGTAATTGTAGGTCGTCATCCTATTTTCCAGAGAAACGAGCTGAACATTTATTCTACTGTACCCGTATCCTTTGCGGTGGCAGCGCTGGGTGGTGAGATTTTTATCGACACAGTGGATGGCAAGGTAATCTACGATGTACGTCCCGGTACCCAGACGGATACTAAGGTGCGTCTGAAAGGCAAGGGTGTTCCTTCCCTGCGTGCCAAGGATGTGCGTGGTGACCATTATGTGACTTTGGTGGTACAGGTGCCCGATAAGCTGAGTAATGAGGCGAAGGAATTACTGCGTCAGTTTGACGAAGCTACGGATAATTCTTTAAGTACTGTGAAAAATGCCCAGAACGATAAGCCGGAGGAAGAATCCAAGGATGGCAAGGACGGCAAAAAGAAAAAGTTTTGGAAATAGGTGATATTCCAAGAAAATAGTAGCAAAATGTTGCGCCGAAAGCAGAAATAACCGATGCTTTCGGCGTTTTTGTTGATTGACTTATTTTTGACAAGCTAGTAAGATGAAAGATAATGGACTTTTTGTGGGCAAAAGAAAGGAATATCACTATGAAGTGGGTAAAATTTAGGATAAAAACAATAACTGAGGCAGAGGACATTATTATCAGTACTCTTTACGACATAGGTCTGGAGGGCGCCCAAATAGAGGACAAGATTCCTCTTACGGCCCTGGAAAAGGAGCAGATGTTTGTGGACATCCTGCCCGATGGTCCGGAGGATGACGGCATTGCTTATCTGAATTTCTTTGTGGAGAAAAATGAGGACGGTACTTTAACTTTACAGGAGGAAGTGACGGATAAGGATACCGTACTTCAGAATATTCAACAGGAACTGGAGGAGCTGCGTTTCTTTATGGAAATCGGTGAAGGCACTGTGACCGTGGACGAGACCGAGGATATTGACTGGATTAACAATTGGAAGCAGTACTTCCATCAGTTCTATATTGATGATATTCTGGTAATTCCTTCCTGGGAGGATATTCAGCCGGAGGATAATGACAAGATGGTGCTCCATATTGATCCCGGCACTGCCTTTGGTACCGGTATGCATGAGACTACCCAGCTGTGTATCCGCCAGCTGCGCAAATACATCACTCCTGAAACAGAGCTTTTGGATGTGGGTACCGGTAGCGGTATCTTAGCCATTTTGTCATTGATGTTTGGGGCGAAGCATGCAGTGGGTACGGATTTGGATATCTGTGCAGTGGAGGCTGTGGCACAGAACTGTGAGGCCAACGGTATTGATGTAAAAGATTTTGACATGATGATTGGTAATATCATCACAGACAAGGAGATTCAGGATAAGGTAGGATATGAGTGCTATGACATCGTAGTGGCCAATATCCTGGCAGATGTACTGGTGCCTTTGACCCCTGTAATTGTAAATCAGCTTAAGCCCGGCGGAATTTATATCACCTCCGGTATTATAGATGACAAGGAAGAGACCGTGGTAGAGGCTGTAAAGGCAGCAGGACTGGAAGTGCTGGAGGTGACCTATCAGGGCGAATGGGTGAGTGTTACAGCAGAAAAAGCAAATCTAAGCTCATAAAAAACATGAGCTAAGATTTACTATGTTTTCTGCCGAAGAATGCCGGAGACATTCTTCCTGCGGTAAAAGCAAAGGTAAAGGTTGAGAAAATTTATGTACCAATTTTTTGTAGACTCCTCTCAGATTCATGAGCAGGAGAAGCGGGTGCTTATTGAAGGCCCGGATGTGAATCATATTAAAAATGTGCTGCGGATGCGTATCGGAGAAGAGATTGCGGTAAGTAACGGTGTGGACGGAAAGGAATATCGTTGCGGCATTTTGGAGTTAAATGAGGACAGTGTGGTTTGTGAACTGCGTTTTGTGAAAGAGGATGGAGTGGAGCTTCCTTCCCGCATCTATCTGTTTCAGGGTTTGCCCAAGGGGGATAAGATGGAACTGATTATCCAGAAGGCGGTGGAGCTGGGTGTGTATCAGGTAATTCCGGTGTCCACCAAGCGGGCAGTGGTAAAGCTGGATGACAAAAAGGCTGCGTCCAAGGTTCAAAGATGGCAGGGAATTGCAGAGGCAGCAGCAAAGCAGAGCAAGCGGGGGATTATTCCCCGGGTGGCTTCGGTGGTGAGCTTTAAAGAAGCGGTAAAGCAGGCAGCGGAAATGCAGGTGCGGTTGATTCCCTATGAATTGGCGGAGGGTATGGAACGGACCCGGGAGCTACTGGATACTGTGGCACCCGGACAGGAGATAGCTGTTTTTATCGGACCGGAGGGAGGCTTTGAAGAAAGCGAGATTGCCCTGGCATTGGAGCAGGGGATTGAGCCCATTACCCTGGGCAAGCGTATTTTGCGTACTGAGACTGCGGGACTTACGGTATTGTCCTGGCTTATGTACCGCTTGGAAGCGTGATGTCGGAAAGGGCAGAAATTTCCGAAAAAACCTCGGATTAAGGTGACGAAGCAGGCTGACCCTGCATAGAATATAGGGAAGGCTGGCTACAGGAACAGAAGGCCTGAAGGAAAAGGAGCAATGGGAATGGAAATATATTTGGACAATTCTGCCACTACCAGGGTGTTCCCTGAGGTGGCTGACTTAATGAAGAAAATCATGTGTGAGGATTATGGCAATCCCTCCAGTTTGCATAGGAAAGGTATCAGCGCAGAGAACCAGGTGCGTTATGCCAAGGAGACTATGGCAAAGCTTTTGAAGGTACAGGAGAAGGAGATTTATTTTACTTCCGGCGGTACAGAAGCAGATAACTTGGCCATTATCGGTTGTGCTTTGGCCAACCAAAGAAGGGGGAAACACCTGATTACTACACGGATAGAGCATCCGGCAGTATTACAGACCATGCAGCATCTGGAGGAGTTAGGTTTTTCAGTGACCTATTTGCCGGTGGATGGAAGCGGACGGATTCGCCTGGGGGATTTGGAGCAGGCCATAGGTCCGGATACGATTCTGGTATCCATCATGCATACCAATAACGAAATCGGCTCTCTGCAACCTATTGAAGAGGCAGGCCGATTAATCAAACAGATAAATCCGCAGATTTTATTCCATGTGGATGCAGTGCAGGGCTTTGGTAAGGCCAGAATCCATCCTAAGAAAATGAATATTGATTTGCTCAGCATCAGCTCTCACAAGGTCCATGGCCCTAAGGGGGTAGGCGTGCTCTATGTGGGTGAAAGAGTAAAAATACAGCCCATCGCCTTTGGCGGGGGACAGCAGATGGGGCTTCGCTCCGGTACCGAGAATGTGCCCGGATATGTGGGCATGGCCCGGGCCTGCGAGATGTTATATGAGCATTTTGAAGAGGATAGAATACGTCTGCAGGAACTGAAACGGTATTTTATTCAGGGCCTGTTAAAAATGGAAGATGTGCAGATTAACGGATTGGTGGATGGGGATGTATCCGGAACGGGTACTGCTACCCACATTGTCAGTGCTTCCTTTCTGGGAGTGCGTAGCGAGGTGCTGCTGCATACTCTGGAGGATGCGGGAGTTTATGTGTCCGCAGGTAGTGCCTGTTCCTCCCACAAGCCCCAGCCTTCCGCTACACTGAAAGCGGTGGGAGTAGATAAGGCTGTGCTGGAATCCACAATCCGGTTTAGTTTCTCAGTATTTACCACCCGGGAAGAAATTGACTATACTTTGCAGGTGTTGTATGATAGAATTCCCATGTTGAGAAGATTTACGCGTAGGTAATGAGGGGCGAAGCACCTTCGAGGTACGCTACTTTGCAGAAAAGATAAATCATGTTTACAGCTTTTTTGATTAAGTATGCCGAAATCGGTATTAAAGGAAAGAACCGCTATTTATTTGAGGATGCACTGATTCGTCAGATAAAGTATGCACTGAAAAAATGTGAGGGTAAATTTCTCATTCATAAGACCCAGGGTCGTATTTTTATTGATGCAGAGTCTGCGTTTGATTTTGATGAGGTAGTGGACCATTTAAAGACGGTATTTGGTATTGCAGGTATTTGCCCTGTCATTGTGACAGAGGATGAGGGCTTTGAGCAGCTGACCGCTACTGTCATTAAGTATTTGGAGGATATGTACCGGGGCAAGGAAAAGACCTTCAAGGTGCAGGCCCGCCGTACCCGTAAGAATTATCCCAAGGATTCCCTGGAAATCAACCGGGATATGGGAGAGGCTATTTTAAAAGCCCTTCCCAATATGAAGGTGGATGTACACAATCCCGATATTATGCTGAATATTGAGATTCGTGAGAAAATCTATATTTATTCCGAGATTATTCCCGGACCCGGTGGTATGCCTGTGGGTACCGGCGGCAAGGCCATGCTGCTTTTGTCCGGTGGTATTGATTCCCCCGTGGCAGGCTATATGATTGCCAAGCGAGGTGTAAAGATTGATGCTGTTTATTTCCATGCTCCCCCGTATACCAGTGACAGAGCAAAGCAGAAGGTGGTGGATTTGGCTCGTCTGGTTTCCAGATATACCGGTCCTATTTACTTGCATGTAATTAACTTTACCGATATTCAGATGTATATTTATGAGCAGTGTCCCCATGAGGAGCTGACTATTATTATGCGTCGCTATATGATGCGTATTGCAGAGCATATTGCTAAGGAAACGGAGTGTCTGGGTCTGATTACCGGTGAAAGCATCGGACAGGTGGCTTCCCAGACCATGAATTCCCTGATTGCTACCAATGAAGTATGTGAGCTGCCCGTTTACAGACCCTTGATTGGTTTTGATAAGCAGGAAATTGTAGAAGTATCTGAGAAAATCGGTACCTATGAGACCTCCATTCTTCCCTTTGAGGATTGTTGTACCATTTTTGTGGCAAAGCATCCTGTGACCAAGCCCAATGTAAACGTGATTCGTCGACATGAACGTAATCTGGAGGAGAAGATTGAGGAATTGGTAAAGACTGCGTTAGAGACGGATGAACTGATTATTGTTGAATAGACAACTGAGAAATTTGCAAAAGAAAACGTCTCAAAGGAATAACCTTTGAGACGTTTGGTTTACTCTGATAACTACCTGCCATATTAAATCATGTAGGGAGCAAGAACCTTCAAAATATCTTCGATGCCTTCCTCTGCATGAATGTTCAGATCAATGGGCTTGGATAAGTCCAGACTGAAGATACCCATGATAGACTTAGCGTCAATCACGTATCTGCCGGATACTAAATCAAAGTCGTAATCAAACTTGGTAATCTCGTTTACGAAAGATTTTACCTTGTCAATAGAGTTTAAAGAAATCTGTACTGTCTTCATATTTGCGACCTCCTTTTATAATGTCATACCTTCTAACACACATATTAAAGGCATGAACCGTAAAAGTCAAGCTAAATTCAGTACAAAAATAAAGAGGAAAACAATGAAAAAAGTGGCACTTCACAACCTTGGATGCAAGGTAAATTCCTATGAAATAGAAGTTATGCAACAAACATTGGTCGAAAAAGGGTATAAAATTGTCCCTTTTGATGAAATGGCTGATATTTATATTGTAAATACCTGTACGGTGACCAATATTGCAGATAGAAAAAGCCGGCAGATGCTACACCGGGCCAAGCAAAAAAATCCGGAAGCCATTGTGGTGGCAGTGGGATGCTATGTGCAGACCGGACAGGAAGCGGTATTGGCAGATGAAGGGATTGACCTGGCCATTGGAAATAATCGAAAAAAGCAGCTGGTGGAGCTGTTGGAGGCTTATATGGAGGAGCATGACAAGACGGTGCATGGTACCTCTGTGATAGATGTAAACCGGACCTATGAATATGAGGAGATGACCCTGAAACAGACGGCGGACCATACCAGAGCTTATATTAAGGTACAGGACGGTTGCAATCAATTTTGCTCCTATTGTGTAATCCCCTATGCCAGAGGACGGGTCAGAAGCCGTCATTTGGAGGATATTCGGCGAGAGATAGAGGGATTGGTACAGGCAGGTTATCGGGAGATTGTGCTGACCGGTATCCATATCAGCTCCTATGGGATTGATTTTGATGACAGTAAGTGGCAACAGGGCATTAGCAGTGAGGTTTACAAAGGAGAAGAGCGTCTGGACTACTCCGGAGAGAGTAAGCTGATTGATTTGGTGGAGCGGATTCATGATATTTCCGGACTGCAGCGTATCCGCATCGGTTCTCTGGAGCCTCGTATTGTGACAAAGGAAAATGTGCATCGGCTTGCGGCACTGCCCAAGCTCTGCCCCCATTTCCATCTTTCTCTTCAGAGCGGATGCGATGAGACTTTAAAGCGGATGAATAGACATTATACCACCGGGGAAGACTTGGAGGGAGTAAGGCTGCTTCGGGAGGCCTTTGTCCATCCGGCCATTACCACAGATGTGATTGTGGGTTTCCCGGGAGAAACGGAAGAGGAATTTGCCGAGAGCAAAGCCTTTCTGGAGAAAGTAGATTTTTATGAAATGCATGTTTTTAAATATTCCAAACGGGCGGGAACCAGAGCTGCGGTAATGCCCGGACAGGTGCCGGATATGATAAAAACAAGTCGTAGCAATGAATTGCTTTCCTTGGAGCAGGACCAGTCACGGAGCTTCCGGGAGTACTACATAGGTAAGGAAGTGATGGTGCTTACGGAGGAGGTAAAAAAGCTGGAGGGTGTTTCTTACATGGTGGGACATACTCCCGATTATGTCAAGGTGGCAGTTCCTTGTACGGAAGAAATGCAACCCAACGAAATTTTAAAGGTTTTGGTACAGGAATTACTGACCGGAGAAATATTATTGGGACATACGGTTAGCCATTGAATTTTGACAGCAAATGGGGTAAGATAGTATTTGACCAAGTAGATACGTTTGCGCTTCGGCGCGGAATGAGAGGAATTAATGAAGGACTTAGGAAGTACACAATATTTCAAAGTCGAGACAGAACCGGAGACCGGTGTGAAGGTGGTTTTAGACACTGTGTATGAGGCACTCACAGAGAAGGGATATAATCCGGTCAATCAAATTGTAGGATATATTATGAGTGGAGATCCCACATATATTACCAGCCATAAGAATGCCAGAAGTCTGATTATGAAGGTAGAGAGAGATGAACTGGTAGAAGAATTGCTGCGGTCTTATATCCGCAATAATAATTGGCATTAGGAGGATATCCATGCGTATAATGGGTTTAGATTTTGGCTCTAAGACGGTGGGCGTAGCTATCAGCGACCCCTTGTTGATTACGGCTCAGGGAGTAGAGATTATCAGACGTAAGGAAGCCAATAAGCTTCGTCAGACACTGGCCAGGATAGAAGCACTGATTGTAGAAAACCAGGTAGAGGAGATTGTACTTGGTCTGCCCAAAAACATGAATGCTACTGAGGGAGAACGTGTGGAGCTGACCATGGAATTTAAGGAAAAGCTGGAGAGACGTACCGGTCTTCCGGTACATACCTGGGATGAGAGACTGACCACTGTAGCCGCTGATAAGGCTATGATGGAAGCAGGTATCCGTAGAGAAAATCGTAAGGATTATGTGGATATGATTGCGGCTACTTTTATTTTGCAGGGTTATCTGGATTATCGTTCATCTCAGCAGTAGGAGGAGATACATGAGCAAATTGGAGAAAATTACATTCAACCCCGGTGGGGAAGAAGCTGTAGAATTTTTTGTATTGGAGCAGACCCGGATTGGTGGTTACAATTATATTTTGGTCACCGATTTTGAGGAAGGGGACGGAGAAGCACTGATTCTGAAGGATATTTCCCAGGATGGTGAGGAAGAAAGCGTCTATACCATTGTATCAGACGATGAGGAACTGGCAGCAGTAGCCGGCGTATTTGAAAATATGCTGGACGATATCTCCTTTGTGTAGGAAGTAATATTTTTATTATATTATTACATACTGGCGGAACGGATAAAATTTGATGGCAGTATTCTGTGTGTAGAATGGGGTATGTATACGCACGGGAGGGGCACTGGCATCACCTTTGGTCTGTGAGAACAGATGGGCGGCCGGCTTTGGCAGGAGGTCATGGCAGGCCGATCCGTATATCTGATTTTCAGTGGTCGGTCCGTATGTAGAGTTCTAGGGCATATGCCTAGATTTGGAGGATAGAACGTGAATAAGAAAAAAGAGAATAAGAGCAGCTCAAGATTGAAAATCATTCCTTTGGGAGGTCTTGAGCAAATTGGTATGAACATTACTGCCTTCGAGTATGAAGACAGGATTCTTGTGGTGGATTGCGGTCTGGCATTTCCGGCAGACGATATGCTGGGTATTGACCTGGTAATTCCCGATGTGACTTACTTAAAGGATCATATTGACAAGGTAAAGGCCTTTGTCATCACCCATGGACATGAGGACCATATTGGTGCCCTGCCTTATATATTACGGGAGGTAAATGTGCCCGTATATGCTACCCGTTTGACCATGGGTATTATTGAAAACAAATTAACAGAGCACAATCTGATGAAGGGCACCAAGCGTAAAGTAGTAAAGTTTGGACAGTCCATTAATTTGGGACAATTCCGTGTGGAGTTTATCAAGACCAATCACAGTATTGTAGATGCGGCTGCTTTGGCTATATATTCCCCCGCAGGTGTGGTGGTACACACGGGAGACTTTAAGGTAGATTATACCCCTGTATATGGAGATGCCATCGACTTACAGAGATTTGCGGAATTGGGTAAAAAGGGAGTACTGGCAGTGATGTGCGACTCCACCAACGCAGAGCGTCCGGGAGTAACTCCTTCTGAGAAGACTGTGGGTAAGACCTTTGACACCTTGTTTACGGAGCATAAGAATACCCGTATCTTTGTGGCTACCTTTGCATCCAATGTGGACCGTGTACAGCAGATTATTAACACTGCTTACAAGTTTGGCCGTAAGGTATGTGTGGAAGGCCGCAGCATGGTAAATATTATAGAAACCGCCCAGAAGCTGGAATGTATCAGTATTCCGGAAAATACCCTGGTGGACTTGGAGCATATCAAAAATTATCCCGATGAGCAGCAGGTAATTATCACTACCGGTAGCCAGGGCGAAAGTATGGCGGCCCTGAGCCGTATGGCCAATGGTATGCACCGTAAGATTACCATTGGAGCAGGAGATACGGTTATTTTCTCCTCCAGTCCCATTCCCGGTAATGAGAAATCCGTAACGAAGATCATTAATGAGTTGCTTCGGAAGGGAGCGGATGTTATCTTCCAGGATGCCCATGTATCGGGCCATGCCTGCCAGGAAGAAATCAAGTTGATTTACTCTCTGTTAAAGCCCAAGTATTCCATTCCCGTACACGGTGAGTATAAGCATCTGAAGGCCCAGGCCAAGATTGCGGAGAGCCTTGGCATTGATAAGGAAAATATTTTTATTCTTTCCTCCGGTGATGTGCTGGAGTTAAATGAAGAAAAAGCCACCGTAACCGGCAAAGTACCTGTGGGTAGTATTTTGGTAGATGGTTTGGGTGTAGGCGATGTAGGCAATGTGGTACTCCGTGACCGTCAGCATTTGGCAGAGGATGGTATCATGATTGTGGTCTTAAGTCTGGATAGAGCCAACAGCCAGCTGGTAGCGGGCCCGGATATTGTATCCCGCGGTTTTGTATATGTGAGAGAATCCGATGAGCTCATCGAGGAAGCCCGCTGTATTGTGGACGAGGCTGTTTGGAAGCATTTGGATAAGGGCATTACCGATTGGGGACGTATCAAGTCCACCATCAAGGATGTACTGGGTGAGTTTGTATGGAAAAAGACCAAGCGTCGCCCCATGATTTTGCCTATTATTATGGAGATTGATGAAAGATAATGCAAAGGATGACCGGGCAGCATGAGTGGAATTGACAAAGAAGTAAAACTGCTGATAGAAGCGATTTTGCATTCCGGGGAATATGCCGGATATATAAATGAAAAGGAACGTTTGAAGCAGATGCCGGAGGTAAAGGAGCGGGTGGACGAATTTCGCCGCCGGAACTTTGAACTCCAGAATAGCGGAAATTATAGCTTTGATAAGGCAGACCAATTGGAACGGGAATTCAGCGATGTGCTGAAACTCCCGGAGGTTTCAGCTTTTTTGGATGCAGAGCTGGCATTTTGCAGAATGATGCAGGAGATGAATAGTACCATAGCGGATGCGATTGTTTTTGAGTAATCCGTCCGAGGAATAAGTAAGGTTGGTGAAAGTATGGAAACAAAGGAATTGGTTGCTTCACTTTCGGGAACGGTAGTGAGGCTGGTGCTTGTTATAGGAGTCATCTTTTTGGTTTATAAGGGTGCCACTACCTGTTATGATTATGGGTACCGTATTTTTATGGAGCCTGCCATGACTACAGAGGAGAATGCTAAAATTGTGGAAGTGACCATCGGCGAAAGCGTATCGGCCAAGGATATGGGAGAGGGCTTTGAGAAGGTGGGATTAATTCGGGACGGAAAACTGTTTATTTTACAGTATTATTTGTCCGAATTTCGCAAGGATATTAAGCCCGGTACTTACCAATTGAGTACTGCCATGACAGTGGAAGAGATGATGGAAGCCATGACTATTACCCAAGAGGAAGAGTAGATTTTCATGATTATTGATGAGAGAATGTCTGCCTTTATTGATTCGCTGGATAAGGGCAACACACCATTTTTGAATGAAATAGAGAAATTTGCCATAGAGACGGATGTGCCCATTATCAGACGGTCCATGCAGAGTCTGCTGAAGTTTTTATTGGCATACGCAAAGCCGAAGAACATCCTGGAAGTGGGAACAGCTATCGGCTTTTCTGCGTTGTTAATGAGTGAATATGCACCGAAGGATTGTCATATTACCACCATTGAGAAATATGAGAAAAGAATTCCCATTGCCCGGGAGAATTTCCGCAAGGGGGGGAAGGATGAGCAGATTACTTTGCTGGAGGGAGATGCAACAGAGATTTTGCAGGAGCTTACAGGCACCTATGATATGATTTTCATGGATGCAGCCAAGGGGCAATATATCAACTTCCTGCCGGATATTTTACGGCTTTTGGCTCCCGGTGGTTTGCTCATATCTGACAATGTATTACAGGACGGGGATATTATTGAGTCCCGTTTTGCGGTGACCCGCCGGAACCGGACCATTCATGCCCGGATGCGGGAGTATCTGTATGAGCTGAAGCATCATCCGCAGCTGGAGACGGTGATTCTTCCTGTAGGCGACGGAGCGACCCTTAGTACCCGGCTGAGTGACCGGTGACGCTCCCGCTGGGGGGAGAGACTACCGCTTCACCATATATATGTGCCAATTATATTTTCCATTCGGGCACGCTTTCGCTACGTGAAAAGCGTTGCGTTACTTAGCGAGGTTTTTCAAGTACCCGAATTGGGAAACATAATTGTCCCATATATATGGTGAAGCTGGTGTACGTAATGGTCGCCAGAGCCGTAATAGGCCATTTGTTTGAACGATGACAGCCGGGGTTACTATTTTATGTAAAATACGGCTACCCACAGGGAGAAAAGGACAATATGAGAAGAGAGAAACCAGAATTATTAATACCTGCCAGCAGCTTGGAAGTATTAAAGACTGCTGTCATTTTTGGAGCGGATGCGGTATATATTGGTGGTGAGGCTTTTGGACTGAGAGCCAAGGCCAAGAATTTTTCCATGGAAGAGATGGCAGAGGGAATTGCTTTTGCCCATGCCCATGGGGTAAAGGTGTATGTTACTGCCAATATCCTGGCCCACAATGAGGACCTGGAAGGAGCCGCAGCTTATTTTGAAGAGCTGAAAAATATGAAGCCGGAGACCTGCGATGCATTGATTATTTCAGACCCCGGTATGTTTACTATAGCCAGAGAAGTGTGGCCGGAGGTGGAGATTCATATTTCTACCCAGGCCAATAACACCAATTATCAGACCTATCTGTTTTGGTGGAAAATGGG
>JAFUKS010000210.1 GCA_017473445.1 Lachnospiraceae bacterium | reverse complement strand
TACCTTTGAAAAAGGATTTGCTGTTGCCTGTCTCTCTCTGTCAGAGGAATCCTTTCCTCTATCCTGTTCATAGCTCACCTTGCCCGCTACGGATACTGCTGATACTGAATAAAGTTTATAAACCGAAGATAATGACCTTGCTGCGACAATCCCTCCTTGGATACGTATTTCAACAGTTTCACTTTCTTATCATATATATCGGCTTATTCCTGTGATTCTTTAGATAATCTTTGTTCCAGCTTCACCTTCAGCTGCATTGCTCTGCCCTTTATCTTTTCATCCGGACATTCCATTGCAGTATCGACATATTTAAGGGCCTCTTTTCTATCATCAGTATAGATGAGAAAGCTGACGAGAGAAAGTGCCGTAGCACTTCTGCTTGTAATATCCGTAAACTGATTTGCATCCAAAGCCGCCCCGAATTTCTCAATTACCTTCTTTGCACAATACTTTGCAAAGGCAATGTCGTTTACATCGCGGCTAAGCCAACACAAATTTCTCCACATACTTCCGATTACCATATTGGCATCCGGATTGATATGCTCATTGATGTTAATTGCCTGCAAATAGTGCAACACAAGCCAGTCATACTCACTTCGCTTTTCAATACGGGACTCCACAACATCCTTATGCTCTTTCTGCAACAATTTTTCTACCAATTCGTATTCAAAATTATTGATTCCAAAAAACTTCAGATAAAAATTGCTGTAATAGCAGTTAGAACAGGAAATCACTTCATGCCAAAGAGGATTACAGCCCTTGTAAATCACCCTGCAGTCATAGTCAAATCTCTCTTCCTCCAAAATATTTCTCTTAAGGTCCTTCACCGTAACTGCTTTTCCGCAAATAGGACAAGCCTGCTTATATTCCATCACATATTTAGGTGCTGCATAGCCCGGCCTTACCGCATGCCCGCTTTTAAACTCTAAGGGCACCGCAAATTTGGGCACATGACGATTCTTTACAAAACGGTTGTTTTTGTAAAGTTCTGCATCCAGTTTGCGGATACGACCACTCATCTTTTCCAGCATCTGTCCAGCGATTTCCGGACAGGATGTCAGAAATTCCTGCAGATTATCCTTTGTGACAGCCACTGCAATGGTATCCTCCAGCGCAATGCAGGAGGCACTGCGCGGAAGATTGTCAAAAATAGCCATTTCACCAAAGAAGTCTCCTTCTTTGATTACCGCCACCCGATTCAAGGTTCCGATGGCACTTGTGAGGAAAATGCCCACAGAACCCTTCAGAATGATATACATCTCACTACCGGGCTGTCCCTCGTGACAGATATAATCGTCCTTTGCAAATTGTCTGGGTACTGAAATCTTTTTCAATTGTAAGATTGTTTCTGCGTGCATTTCATTTCCTCCCAAAATGTAGCATTAAAATATTCTTTTACTCAACCAGCGTCATATAGCTGTCGTTCCAGTCTAAGAATGAATTTGTTGTTAAACCGGTGTCCGTAGCTGTAACCGTCAGGCTTCCGCTGGAGCTTCCGGAGTTGTACATATCTATCGAATTCACAATTGCATAGGAGCCGGATAAATCGATACTGGTCAGCCATGGATTATCCAGTGGTCTAAAGGTTTCCATGCTTGTGGCATTCTTGATTGAAATGGTACGAAGGGAAGCGTTGGTATAGAATTCTCCTGTTACCAAGCTCCGGCAGTCATCTACAATTAGTGTAACCAGATTTCCGGTACTCACAACAAAGGCCTCTGTTAACAAAGTATTTCCACTGATATCCAGTGTCTCCAGGGGCGAACCGGATAAATTGATAGAGGTAATCTGGGTGTTTCTACAATTCAACGTCTTCAGCACCTGGAAAAGGGACGGGTCTATATTTACAATAGGGGTATCATTACAGCTAAAGGTCTCCAATCGTCCAAAAGCCCCGGCAACAGATGACAAATCTGTAATTCCGGTTGCTGAGCAATCCAGTGTGGTCAGCTTGGTATTCATATTCAGATCCATATAGGTAAGACCACTATTATAACTACAATCTAACGATGTAATCTCTGTAAAGTATTCAATACCCGTTAAATCGAAAATGCCACCGTCCGTTTCAGCCGTTCCCGATACATCAAGAGTAACTACTGCGGTCATCTCACCGCCAAACAGCTCACCATCTCCGTTTATATCAAAAGTCTGAAGCACATATTCTCTAAAGGCATCATCAGGGAATGTGGAAGCATTCACCACAACCCATGTTTCACCACAATAAGCACAGTAAGTCCAATCAGACATCTCGTTCATCTTCGTATGTCCCTTTGCAGGAATCACCTCTTCGTAACCATAACCGCAAGAACAACTGTATACTCCCAGACCCTCTTGTGTACAAGTGGCATCCGTAATGGTGCTTCCCAGACCATGATAATTTCCATCCAGTATGGTTTCATCGCAGGTACTGCACTTGGTATGAGCATCCTTTTTTCCACCGGGTACTTCCGTATGACCTGTGGCAAGAATTGTATTGGAATATTCATAGCCACAATCGCAACCGTATATGATTACTCCGTCTTCCGTACAAGTAGCCTCTCTTCTGGAAACTTCGGCGGTCACATGATAATTTCCATCCTCCAGAGTTATACCGCAGGTATTACACTTCAGATGCACACCTGCACCTCCTCCAGCAACCTCTGTATGACCGGCAGCCGGAATCGTCTCTTCGTAGCTGTATTCGCATGTACATTCATACAGGATTGAACCAGCCGCAGTACATGTTGCATCTATTGTGGTTCTTGAGAAGCTATGATAGCTGCCATCTTCCAACGACACCCCACAGATACCGCACTTGGAGTGCACATTCTCCTCTTTACCAAGGGCTGCCGTATGACCGGTGGCCGGAATCATCTCTTCATAACGATACCCGCAGGAGCATTCATGAACAATTTTTCCCTCCGTAGTACAGCTGGCCTGTGTTATGGTATCTGTGTAGCTGTGGAAGCTTCCATCCTCCAATATCTCTCCACAAGCATCACATTTACTGTGAACCACATCCGTGGCACCCTTTACTACCTCATGTCCCGGAGCCGGCAACAGTTCTTCGTAACCATAGCCGCAATCACACTCATAGGCCACTACTCCGTCTACCGTACAAGTGGGTTCCATTCTGGAAATTTCCGAAATCTCATGATAGCTTCCATCCTCCAAGGTCTCTCCGCAATTGCCACATTTTACATGTACTTTTTCTTCACCGCCTGTTACTTCCCTATGGCCTATGGCGGAAATTTTCTCTTCATACCGATATCCACAGATACATTCATAGACCGTCGCACCATCTCCGGTACAGCTTGCCTCTGTCCGGGTTACGGTATAAGTATGGTGGGCTCCGTCTTTCATGGTCACACCACAGATACCACATTTACTATGTACTCCTACTGTACCTGCATTGGTTTCCGAATGGTCAACCTGAGCTATTTCTTCTGAATAACCATAGCCACAAGCACATGCAAATTCTTTGCTTCCCTTTTCAGTACATGTGGGCTGTTTTGTAATAGTCTCTACAAGCTTATGGCCGGTACTGAGTATCTCATCACACACCTTACACTTGCTATGACATTCCTTTGTACCACCCTTTATCTCCACATGCTCAAGCATTTCTATCTCTGTGACGTAATGATATCCGCACAAACAGGTATGTTGCATTTTACCCGTCACAGTACAGGTTGCTTCCTCCACCACCATTTCTTGATATTCATGGGTTTTACTTAAGACACCGCCACATTCTGCACATTTGCTGTGTACAAGCTCCTGACCTGCAAATATTTCCCTATGCTCATGAACGTTCTCTGCGGTCTCGCCGGTTCCGTCGGTTATCGGCCCTGTGACCTGTTGGATATCCGCATCTTCTGCATCTTGTGCCTTGTCCGTATCCTTCTCCTCCACACGTTGCAGGGGATAACTGTCATTTGCCACAATTGCACTTGTTACAGGTATATCCGTTCCCATTTCCGGTTCTACTGTATTTTCCAGCATTTCCTGTGCCTTTTCATACACAGAACTTCGATTTATTAAATCAATCCTACGCTCTTGTATATCCCTTTTGGCTTCCTCAGCGGTTAAGAAAAGCCCATGCCCGTTCTCAGCAGCAAAATACAAATCAACCAAATCCTCATCGGAAATATCTGTCTGCACAATGGGTTCCGTATGCAAAGTGTTCTCATCTGTTTCAGCCGTTCCCGGGGAAGTATCCTTTACCACATAAACAGTATCCACTGCAGTCTTGTTGATGGTGGTCTTAAAGCCCGCATCAATCAAAACCTCCTCGTCCTTCACTTCTCCATCCGGCATAATACGCTTGGACGCCACCTGACCGCCATAAGTTAACACACGGGAAATCACATCTCCCTCCTGCAGATTCTTAATCTCCACCCGGAAAAAAGTACCACGTACTGCAAGAATGGCATTGGGAGTATTTACAATGAACTCTTCCTCCGCCCCCAAGGGCTTGGTCACTTCCGTTGTCAGCGAACCACGTTCCAAGCATAAACGTGTTTTTCCGGTCCCCAACAAGCCTAAGGTTTCAAACACCAGTTTACTGCCGGGTTCCAGTTTCACATACTTGTCCCCATCAAGTACAAGACGCACAAAACTGTCTCCGGAAGTAAGCATCTCGTAGCCTTCCTGCAACCGCATGCCCGGATAAGCACTGTATTCCATCCCATCCTTTACCACGCCTACGCGGCCCGAAACCTCCACTACACTTATGGTTCGGTAACTCTTCCTTTCTTTCGCTGTCTGCATTGCCAAGAAGGCGATTACAAGCACCGTAAGAACCGCTGCCAAAATCAATATGCACTTTTTGATTTTGCTCTTTCTTTTGTAATACATGCAAAGAATCCCTCTCTCTGTAACAATTCCAAAGATTTTATTTTGTTTTCCATGGAGAATGTCTCAACCAAAACAGTGGCACCCTTCATATATTTTTCGTAGCATTTATAAAACATCTGCCTGTCAATTACGCCATCTCCCCAGGCTAGATGCAAATCGCTAACACCGTCATTGTCATTGATATGTATATGCTTCACAAAAGGTCCCAGTCTCCTTGCCCATATTTCCGGTTCCACCCCGGATAGGGAAGCATGGGCAAAATCGAAGCACACGCCATAATTGGAATATCCATGCAGCTTCTCTGATAAAGCTTCCATAATATCAGGATTTCTATCAAACATATTTTCCAAATAGATATTGATATCCCGGTGCTTTTCCAGCATACTGCTCCAAAAAGCGGTATTTCCCTCAATCCAGGATGCCACATAGCTTTCCGCATTCAGGAACGGATCATAATTGGTGTGAAACACTACCGCCTTTGCTCCTACACTTTTTGCAACTGCAATACTCTGCTCAATGCGCAGCATCCCAATCTCACGGACCCTTGCGTCCATACTAAAAGGAAGCACATCATAAAAGGCACCGTGTATGGTACAATAGGAGGGCATTCCCTTCTGCTTGTAGCCTTCTATTATCTGTGTCAGTTTCTCCTGATCATCCAGAACCGCCGGCAGGTAAAAATCATTATACTCAAATCCCAGATTGTACTTTTCCGCCACTTCCAAGCATTCTTGTATCTCATCTCTTTCAGGAATAATCAACACTTGTTTCATGAACACTACTCCTCTTCCGGACTCTTATACCCCTTCACGCCTGTTACGGAGTACACAAATACGCCCTTTGATTTACCCTTCAGCGGGATTTCACCCACTTCGTCCACGATAATACGCTCCTTCACCTGTTCATATACATACTCACTAATGTACACTGTACCTTTCGGTGCGTTGGCTTCCAAGCGGGCTGCCGTATTTACTGTATCACCGATTACCGTGTAGTCCATTCTAAAATCACAGCCTATATTTCCCACAACTCCCGGACCACAATTGATACCCACGCCAAAGCCTACACTTTTACCGTATCTTTCCAGATATTCTTTCTCAATACGATCACCGCCCCGGACAATATCCCAAGCCGTCAGAATGGCTTTGTATATATAATCTTCTGTATCAAAAGGCGCATTGAATACTGCCATGGTAGCATCACCAATAAACTTATCCAGGGTTCCTCCATGACGGAAAATACTCTCCGTAGTCAGTGCCAGATAACCATTCAAAATATCCACTACCTGCTCAGGCTCCAAGCTTTCCGAAAGGGGAGTAAAGCCTCTGATATCCACAAAGAGCACTGCCACATCCCGCTTTTCTCCACCAAGTTTCAATTCATAGGTACCATTTTGGGCAATCTCCTCCACTACCTGAGGTGCCACATACTTGCTGAATGCTTTTTCGATACTGCGTTTTGTTGCATTTGCTTTGTAATAATGTACCCCTATGTAATAGATACCGATGAAAAGGGCCATAAGCGGAACCACAAGTACATTGCACATGTATCCCAGATAGAATAATCCCAGCTGCAACAACAGCTTCCCCACAGCTGTGGATATACATACTACCACAACCTTCACCACACTAAGTTTTTCGCAAATGAGCACCAAGGCAATGACAATAATCGCAGCCAGCAGGCCGTCCAGTACCCTGGGAATATTCCTCAGCATATTACCATCCAGCAGCGCCTGAATGGTATTGGCATGAATTTCCACACCAAACATCTGTGCCGATCTGTCTACCGGTACAAAATAAGCATCCATCATACCTCTGGCATAGGCACCTACCAAAACAATACAGCCATCAAACGCCTCCGCCGGAACAGTACCATTTAAAACATCCACCAGTGAAATATTTTCGTATTCTTCCGGATTGCCGGAATAACGGAAGGTAATACTGCTCTTTGTGGTGGGATAAACTGCTTCCTGACCGGTCACTTCCATATATTTAGCATAAATGGCCGAGCTAAAGCTCTTGACCCTGGTTCCGTCAGCTTCATCAAAATAAAGAAGGGAGCTTCGAATAATACCGTCATCCTCATCCATCAGGGCGTTCACAAACCCACCCTCTGTAGCTTCTTCCAGAGCCTCATAAGGAACCACCTTCTCCAAAACAGCCATTCCATTCACCAGCAGGTTCCCATTTTCATCGGAGGTCACCGCTTTGGTAAACACATATCCAAGGCCCGTAACAACATTATCATATTTGGCACAAGCATCAGCAAACCTTGTATCGGACGCAGCATCCTTCTGATTGCTAAACAAAATATCAAAACCGATTACTGCAGGTCTGATGTCATCGGATACGCACAGCTTCTCTACCAAGTCCGCATACACGTCACGGTTCCATGTAGAAAAGTCACCCATCTGATTCATGGTGCGGTCATCGATTTTAATAATCTTGATACGGGTATCAATGCTTCCCGCATGATGAAACAGCATATCCTCCGCAGATTTATCTACCGTGCCCAGTGCACCGGTGCAAATCACAATACAAGCGAGGAATGCACATATGAAACAGGTAATAACTCTTTTTATCATTGTTTTCATAATCCTACAGCGCGCCACGGCCATCCTTTCTAAATTATAATATTGCAATTTAATTATACTACACGCTTAATGTGTTAGTCTATATTTCGATTTTAACAGAATTGTATGACTTTTTTGTATAAAAAAAGAGCCTACCTCTTCATACGAAGTAAGCTCTTAACAATAGGCGAATATTGTGTCAGTATGACGGGTTTTAATCAATCAGGATTTCAAAGGAATTAATGATTAACTCTTCATCCCACTGTGCAGGCAGTTTACCTTCCCAATATAGTTCATACTCTCCCTCCAAAAGGAGATGGTTGATCCTAAAATAGCCATCCTTAAATAAGCTGAGTATGTAGATTTCTCCATCCTCGCCCACACAGATATTGGATTCTTGGAAATCTCCCCGATTTTGATACTCAGTATATTCCGGGGCCCAAAGAGAGATTGCATCCTTAAATATATGAGGCATTTCCCGTTTTTCAATTTTCTTCTCCCCATCTACTATAAATACCTGTCCGTTTGACGGGAAAATATACATTTTCCCATTTCTTACAGTAACCGGCAAATGAGAAGAACCTACAACCACACCTCCAAAAATTCCCAGATCATAGTTTTCAAGAAGCATTTCTGCGGAAACTGTCATATCTGTTTCCAAATCGTATACACTTAATATCAGATGTCCTACATGGGCATCCATAGGCTCCATTGTATCTGCCACAATCACATGATACAGTTTGTTATTTTGGGTCATGGCGGCACTGATGTATTTTACCCAGTTCTCCTGCACATGCGGATTATCTATATGATGTACGGTAGCATCATATACGAACTGCTTCGTATCCTCATCATAGCTTACCAGCACATAATCGAAGAAGCTACTGTCTTCCATTCCGTTCAGGGGACTGATTTCGCATATAAACTGCTTTCTAACACTATCATAGGATACTTGCTCCAGATAATAGGGAATGATTACATCGTAATTTTCTTCCTCGGACACAAAACGCAATATATTAATATAGGGAACCTCCGGGCTTTTCTTTCCAATATTTAAAAGGGCATAATTCAGCTTTAAATCCTCGATGAACCCTACTGCGGAAGGACCAAATTTTGCGGACTTCAGTTTTGTACCGGATGTATTTTCCCGTACCTGCACCTTATCCTCCCCAATCAGCATGGTGTCGTTTTTAAAAAACAGGCAAAGACCTTCCTCTGACTGTACCATAAAGTCACTGTTTATCTCTTCCCCATAAACAGTCTGCTTGATCAAATCACCCTTTTCATCATAGAAATAAAAAGCAGAACGGGGCTCCTGGGTTTGCAGACCGGAAGCCGTAAAAGTTGCTCCATGAATGATTACTTTTGTTTCATCCGGAAGTAACATATCCATATTTTCCGCCTGTGATTGAACATCCGGCTGTGTATTTAAAAGCTCCTCCGGCATAGGAGCCGGAGAAGCTTTTTGAAAACAGAAAAACAGACCAATCAAGGCAACCATAAGTATCAGGGCAATACCTATCATTCGCGTTTCTTTTTTCATTTAATTTTACCACCAATTTCCCTGTACTACTGAAACCTTAGAGGAATTCTTGATATTATTGGGATACACTGCCAATCCGCCATTGCTGTCCAAATTAACACTTGCAGCCTTCTTATACGCCTTCCATACTAATTCGGAACAGTTGTAAGCATCGCTTTCAGGATAAGCCTGAAGCATTTTAACTCCATAATAGTAAACCTCTCTCAAATAGATATCTTGCTTATTATCCAGGAAATCATAGTCATAAGGGGTGCCTGCGGCCACATTTTTACCGGGCCATTCTGCTGCTGCCTTACGCTTTGCATCTGTGGTATCTACCCGTAAAATACAACTATCATTTTCTTTATCCAGTGGATTGGTTACTACATACTGATGTGCACCTGTATCATTGTATTTCCAAAACTGTACACCATCTTCAGGCATTGCTTCCACAATGGTAGTAGCAGTCGTATATAAACCTACATGATTCCAAGCCGCATCATTATCAATATAGAAAATATCTCCCTTTGCTGCAGTAGGCAATACAACTGACATCTCTGCACATAAACTGGGGCCATAATTAAGAGGTGCTTCCTCCTGCATCTCATTCAACATTTTCAGATATGCATCCTCCTTAGAAATACGATACATAAGCTGATATTTTTTTGCAGCAATCTCAATACTGGAAGATAATTCTTCTCTGTCGGCAGGCGTAACCTGTGCCCCCTGCTGCTGATTTACCAATGTCATATACTCCAGTACCTGTGCCTTCGCACTGGAATACTCCATAGCAGATGCGTTTATAGAACTTCCCAAAACGCAAAAAACAGTTAAAACTAAGCTGAATATTTTTTTCATGTAATTATCCTTTCCGGTAAGCCTCTTTCAGCCACTCCACTTCTTTTATGCACAAAATGTACTTCGTCGACTTTCATACTTCACGCATGAGTAGAGTCTATCAACTTTGGTTTACATTGTCAACTTTTTAAGAGAGAAATACCGATGGTACATTTGGCCTATTATATTTGAAAAATCATGATTCGTTCCCGTGCATCCTCGCCCTCAAACAAATCTCTGCAATCTATTTCGTCTACAAATTCCAGCTCCTCCACAGTCATCAAATAAGATATGTATTCATCTGACGGATAGTAGAAAAAAAGAAGTATTTCCCGGGGCTTTTCATAATAGGACTGGGTAATCCGTCCCACTACCTTCCGTAAAATCTCTACGGAAAAGGGATTAAAAAAGTAAATGCGGTTCACATCCTCCGATACGCGAAAGTCTATTGCATTGGCAAGTTCAAACCGGATTCTGCCGGAGGCAGCACCTGATTTTTGATTCTCCAAGGCCTTACTATAAATCCGCTCATCATATTCTATCCCAATACATTTTGACTTGGTCTGGTAGGCCAGGAAAAATTCCACTCTCCCCTTACCACAACCATAATCAAGAATCATATCCTTGGAGGTAATCAGTCCACTGCCTGCTAACCGTTCAAGAACACAATAGGGCGTGGGTTCGTAGGGATAGTTATAGCAGTCCGCCGCCGAATCGTCCCGGCCGGAGGTTTTTATTTTTAAAAGTTTGTCCCAGTTGGATTCCCGGGCAGATAATGTTTGGTTTTTCAAATCAATTCCAGCCTTTCCATACCTCCGGCGCATATCCCATCGTCGCCTGCTTTCCATTTCTGACAATCGCAGTCTTTATCACCTGCTGATTCGCCAGAAATTTCTTGAACCAACATTTGTCAAATTACTTTTATTCTATTCTTTTTCTTGCACAATTTTCATAAAATCATGTAATAGCACAGGTTTCGTTTTAACTCCGAGAAAATCAAATATTTCTTTTGCTTTTTTTTGTAATATCTTGTCCTTAGTCACAAAATAATCACAATTAACAGAAAAGGTTAAATGATAATTATCATAATATCCACTTTTTATTTTCCCAAAGCTATCTTTGTGATAAATTGGGTATACGGATTCTGAATTGCTTTTATCTTTTACTTTATCACTATTTAAACCAAGAATCATTAAAAGTTCTGCTATTGATACAATTGCAGACCGTATTTCATGGTATTCTATTTCATCTTTACCTAAAAAATCTAAATACTCACGAATTCCTTTATTACCGATTCCAACATAACTGAGAATTTTATTTAATTCATCTTCTCCTGGAAGAAGTGGATCTATCTTGTTTCCTTGCTCATTTGTATTAAAGAGCATTTTCCTCAAAGAAGATGATCCTATTGCCTTATCACGATTTTCATTCTTCTCATGTAAAGCTAAATGGTCCCTAGCCTCTGCCTGAATACATTCCCGTTCTTCTGCTGCTTTATTCATTTGTATGTATTTTCTTACTTGATGAAACCTTTGATTAATGTCTTGTATACAAATCACTGCTTTTTTGTCACTGCCAACAACAACAATTTTCCCTTGTGTTAATGCTTCAATACTTTCAATCCTCTTATGAATGTAATCTTGTCCTTCCATTCTCAAGATTTCTTCAAGATGTGTTCCACTATAAACAAAAGTAAACTCCCCTTCTTCATTTAATTTATCCAAAATCATATGAACAGAAGAATCGTTTTCGTAATCTTGATATTTTA
>JAFUKS010000209.1 GCA_017473445.1 Lachnospiraceae bacterium | reverse complement strand
TTTTTCCGGATTGCTGGTACAGTAATACCCATACGAAGGTGGCAGAATTTTTTGCTTTGCCCGGATGGGATACAGAAGTGATGGCGGTAGAATAGGAGAAGGACGATATGATAACAGCGCTGATATTTGCAGGTGGAACAGGTGTTAGGATGAATACCTCATCTAAGCCGAAACAGTTTTTGGAATTACATGGAAAGCCTATTATTATCTACACTTTGGAACATTTTGAGTTCCATGAGCAGGTGGATAATATTGTTGTAGTATGCCTGGAAAGCTGGATGCATGAACTGCAGTATCAGATTAATAGATACGGATTGAAGAAGGTGACGCAGATTGTGCCCGGCGGAGGTACCGGACATGATTCTATATATAATGGATTGCTGGCTATGAAGGAGACTGCATCAGAGGATGATATCGTGTTGATTCATGATGGTGTGCGACCTTTGATTACAGAGCAACTGATTACTGAGAACATCGTGGCGGTGAGGGAGTTTGGTACAGCTATTACAGTGGAACCTGCCAGAGAAAGCGTAATACATAGTGTGGATGGTGTGAATGTGGATGTGGAGCCGGATAGAAGTCAGATTTATATTGCGAAGGCACCCCAGTCTTTTAGATATGGCGAGATATTGAAACTGTATGAGCGGGCCCATGAGGACGATAAGAGAACGATAGATTCTTCTCATTTGCTGAGTATCTATGATGTGCCCATGCATATGGTACGCAGTACAAAGAACAATATCAAGATTACGGAACCGGCGGATTACTATATGTTTAGGGCGTTATACGAAGCAATGGAGAATCAACAGATTTTCGGTATATAAGAGGTAATATATGACCAAATTAAACATCCTCGGCAGTTGCATCTCCCGCATTATCATGCTGAACGGAGAACCTCATCTCCATGGCATCTACGGGGATGATATGCAGCTGGGATATTTCCTGGACAAACAGAATATTGCATTAGCCATGCTACCGGCACCTTTTCCACAGACAGAGGTGGATGCTATTGATGCGACCTGTCTCTATGAGAAATCCCGCATTCATTCCTTGCGTCAATGTTTGGATAAGTCCACCGTGGATTTGTTGCTTACATCGGATGCAGAGTATCTAATCATGGATTTGTATGATTTCCAGAATGATTTCATGGTGTATGGTAATACCGCTTTTTCTACCTGTGCCCATGAGTTTGTGAATACAGATTTGTTTAAGCGCAATAGGGAGCAACTAAAGATTGCTAATTTTATGCAGATGCCTACGCTGGACTGGTATGGCTATGTGGACAAGTTCTTTGAGAAAATCATGCAGAAGTATGACTCGGAACATATTATATTGAATCGGTTCCGCTCCAATAGGTATTACATGGGAAAGGATGGTCATATTCATCAGATACCGGATAGCTTCAAGCAGCCCTATCATTCTAATGATAAATATAATGGACAGCTACGGAAGCTGGAGGAGTATATTATTGCCAAGTATCAGCCCTATGTAATAGATTTGAGCAAGTATTATATATGTGATGAAAATATGTGGAGCAATCTGAATGGAGCTCATTTTGAAAAGGAGTTTTATCGGGATGCGTACAAAATTGTATGCAATATCGTGAATGAACAGCCGGAGCGGAAGTATTGGGATACACCCTCTTATTTGGTGCAGGGTTTACGATTTGAGGAAATGAAGAGTAAGGGGTATGCCTTTGATGTGGAGCAGGCGTTACAGCTATTACCCTTGTTGGTAGAGGCGGATGATTGCCTGTGGATGAATTTGTTGGCGAAGCTACATACCTATGCTCCTGAGGATAAAAGAGTACAGGTTTACTTGCGGGCTTGCTTAAGTGAGGAAATGTAATGGCACACTATTTGGTTACCGGAGCCACCGGTTACATCGGCTCTATGTTAATTAAGGAATTGTATAAACGTGCAGAAGTGGATGGGACGGCAGTGGAAATCACAGCCATTGTACGCGATATGCAACGTGCATGTCAGATGCTTCCGGAGGCTGTAAGGCTGATAGAGGCGGATATTACAGATGCAGTAGCTATGAGTAGTATTACCGGAGTGTTTGACTATATCATTCACTGTGCGGCGGCCACCACCTCTGCTTACATGGTGTCTAATCCGGTGGAAACAGCCGATGGTATCATATTGGGTACCCGTAATATGCTGGAATTGGCAAGAGGGCAGCAGGTGAAGGGGATGGTGTATCTGTCCTCCATGGAGGTCTACGGAAGTGTTACAGATATTGGCAGACCCCGTAGAGAAGAAGAACTGGGCCGGGTGTTGTTAAATTCGCCTCGTAGCTGCTATCCGCTGGGAAAGCGTATGGCAGAGCATTATTGTTACATCTACAGTAAGGAATATGGTGTGTCGGTGAAGATTGCCCGTTTGGCGCAGACTTTTGGTAAGGGTGTGCGCCCTGAGGATAATCGGGTATACATGCAGTTTGCCCGTTCAGTGATAGAGAAGCGGGATATTGTGCTACAGACAGAAGGGAAGTCCCTGGGGAATTATTGCGACATAGAAGATGCAGTACAGGGGATTTTGACCATATTGGAGAGTGGAGCGTGTGGTGAAGTCTACAATGTGGTGAATGAAGTGAATACCATGTCAATCAGGGATATGGCTGAATTGGTGGCTGCTCAGGTGGCCCATGGCAGTATCAAGGTAAGTGTGCAGGTGCAGGATGCAGGGCTTACCGGTTATGCACCTGATACGGGCCTGCGACTTTCCGGTGAGAAGCTGCGAGGGCTGGGGTGGCAGCCTACGAAAGATTTGGAAGATATGTATCGGGATGTGATTGCGCAGTTACAGAAGGGAATATAATAGGGCTAGTTTAGTACAAGTATAATAAATCCCCCAACAATGGGAGCCGGTGTTGCGCCACCGTGCCTATGGTTGGGGGATTCGTATGTGGCCTTAAAGAGTCGTGTCCGGCAGAGGGATGGTATCGCCTCTCTTCCTCAGTAGCAGTATCTGCTTAACTATATTGTTTCACCTTTGACTCAAAGTCTGTAGGGCTCATTTGCGCTTCCTCGGCTGCTTCCACAAGGGTCAGGCGGCCTTTTTGTACCAGGGCATATAATGTAATGAGGGTGCCCTGTTCCAAACCCTCTGCCCTTTCATCCTGTAACATTTCGGTTAAAGCTTTACACATATTTACCTCCTCCTTCAATACATAGTCATCTTTAATAGTGATTAATTCATTTGCTTTTGTAAATTCTGCAACTACATCATAGGCATCAGAAGCCATTTGCTGATAAGCCGGGTCGTGCTGAACAAGAGTCCGTAGTTTCACTTTGTCATCTGCATATCTGATAAAATCAAATACTTGCTTGATATCTGAGCGGTACGTATCTGTCTGCTCCAACTTACGTATCTCCAACAGATTGATGCGATAATTATTGACCAATGGCTGCAGCTCCTTAGGGATATCCGTAAAATCCAGAATACTATGTAAATCCCGGCTGCCATCCCAGTCCTCACCATAGAACAGCACCAGTGTCACACAAGGATGCAGGCGGTCGCTTTTAAGGAAGTGGGATAGATATTCTGCTTTATCCGGCTTGGTCAGGGTCTGTACCTCTTTCCAAATCTCCTTAGCCTGCTTACGGTATTGACGTACATCATAGTCCATCACCCGCAGGGGCATCAAATAGTGTGGAAGGCTCTGGTTCTCCACAGCCACTACAGCGAAATTTACCCCAAAGGCGGTCCGGCGTATCAAATCTCGATATATGGGCTTGCTGCTTTTACGATTA
>JAFUKS010000208.1 GCA_017473445.1 Lachnospiraceae bacterium | reverse complement strand
TCCCTGATAGAAATGGGTAAGGGCATTGAGATTAATACCGGCGGTTTGAAAAGCGGCATGCGGGATTTACATCCTTGTCTGGAGATATTAAAACGCTACCGCCAAAAGGGTGGCGAAATCATTACCATCGGTTCCGATTCCCACACCGCCTCCTACCTTGGGGGCAATTTTGACCGGGCCTATGAAGCCTTAAAAGAATGTGGCTTTAGCTACTACACCATTTTTGAAAAAAGAGTGCCTGAATTTAAAAAGCTCACATAACCGCCAAACAGCAAAGGGGTCATGCATTTTGCATGCCCCTTTTATTCTGCTAGTCACATAGCACTACCACTGCATCAGGAGTGGTCTGTGCCGGAATGCTGCGGGTAGAAAAGCTGTAGCTGACCACCAGATTATGATTTCCCTGATTGCCCCGGTAAAATTGATTGTTTGTAAGCCGCACCGGAATGCTTTCATCCAGATTCAACCGCAAAGTGCGGTTTTCATTGACCAGCTCCCGGTCATAATAGCTCACATCCACGCTCCGTCCTTCTCTCTCCACAGCAGCCACTGCCCCATAGTATCTGGGTGGGTAAATCAAGGGTGCCGGTGCATCTGTGCGGTACCAAAAGGTAACTGTCATCCCCGTAGAGAGAGGCTCATAATCCACCACATAAGTATCCGGTGTAATCAAAAACCCCATCGGTCCTTCCTGCCGGGTCTGTAGCTGTGCCAACAGAGTACAGGACTCATTGCCCATGTTTCCCACCGGTTCCAGGGCTTCTATAACTCCTGTTACGGACCGGAAGGTCTCCGTTCTTCTCGTCCCCGTAATATTAAATCCCAAATCCATATCTTCTCCTTTACAGAACTCCCCATTCAGGTCTTTACTTATTATTATCCTATGTGGCTATTTCAAAATCGTACCTCCACCCAACACATATTCTCCGTCATAAAATACCATAGCCTGTCCCGGAGTGGATGCCCGCACGGGCTTTTCAAAATCACAAACCACACTTCCGTCTGTCAGCTTACGGATGATACCGTACTCTCCCGGATGATTATAACGAATCTTTGCCAGGACCCTGGTAGGCTCCGCAATATCCGGCACAGACATAAAATTCATTTGATTACAACGCACCTGCTGGGTAAAGACATCCTCATTGCTGCCGATAACCACCTCATTGGTATCCGGGCGAATCTCTGTCACAAAGACCCGCTCCCCCATAGGTAATTCCAAGCCCCGGCGTTGTCCCACCGTATAATGGGTGATTCCCTTGTGCTGTCCGATAATTTCTCCTTTGACGTTCACAAAATTCCCCGCCCCGGGAATTCTGTCCGGTGCCTGTGCCTCTATCACTGTTGCATAATCACCGTCCGGTACAAAACAAATGTCCTGACTGTCCGATTTATGTGCAACTGGAAGCTGTTGCTGCTCTGCAATCTGACGAATCTGCTCCTTGGTATATTCTCCCACCGGCATCAGGGTATGGGCCAGCTGCTCCTGGGTCAAATTATATAAAGCATAGGTCTGGTCCTTCCGGGCAGTGACAGAATTGCGGATGGCATACCGCCCGTTGTGAAGTCGGTCAATTCTGGCATAATGACCGGTGGCGATGTAATCCGCACCGATTTCCAGACTCCTTTGCAATAATGCTTCCCATTTTACATAACGATTACATGCAATACAGGGATTGGGGGTACGCCCTTGTAAATATTCCTCCACAAAATAATCCATTACATGGCATTTAAATTCCTTTTGAAAATTCATCACATAATAGGGAATCTCCAAAAGTTCCGCCACCCTCCTTGCATCCTCCACTGCTGAAAGCCCGCAACAAGAGCTATCCTCCCGGGGCTGCCATATCTGCATAGTCACACCTATGACATCATAGCCCTGCTCTTTTAATAAGGATGCTGCCACAGAGGAGTCTACTCCTCCCGACAGGCCCACTACAACCTTTTTTTTCACGTTATTTTGCATCTTTCCAAACTTTTTTCATATTGACCATAGTCCGGTGACATACTGCGAAGCCTCTCCACAATCTCCTTTAAGGCCTCCACAGTATCATCCAGCTCCCTGCGGGTATTTTCCCAGGATAATGTTAATCGTAGGGAACCTCTCGCCTCCTGTTCGGTGAGTCCCATCGCTAAAAGTACATGGGAAGGACTACGGGCACCGGTGGTACAGGCGGAACCACTGGAAGCACAAATCCCCTTCATGTCCAGCATAATAAGCAAGGATTCTCCCTCAATTCCCGGAAAGGATACATGCACATTACCGGAAAGCCTTTGGTTTAAGTCCCCATTTACAATACAATGGGGAATCTCTCCGGTCAGTCTCTGCAATAAATACACCTGTAATTCTCTTTCCGTCTCCAAACGCATCTTCCGCTGTTCCTGCCATAGCTGTGCTGCCTTAACCAGCCCTATGATACCGGGTACGTTCTCCGTACCGGCTCTCATGCCCCGTTCCTGGGCCCCCCCATACAAAAGAGGCGGAAGCTTTACTTCTTTGTTTACATATAAAAAGCCTATTCCCTGGGGGCCATTTATTTTGTGGCCGCTGGCACTGAGTAAATCAATGCCCAGCTCCTTCACCTGAATATCCAGATGACCAAATGCCTGCACAGCATCTGTATGGAACAAAATTCCCTTCTCCCGGGCCAGCGTGCCAATTTCCTTTATGGGTTGCAGGGTTCCCACTTCATTATTGGCAAACATCACACTGATTAGTATAGTGTCCGGACAAATGGCTTCCCGAAGTTCTTCCATGGATATGAGCCCCCGCTTATCTACATTCAAGTAAGTAACCCGATAACCCTGTTTTTCTAAATATCGGCAGGGATGCAGTACCCCATGATGCTCTATCCGGGTGGTAATAATATGCCTGCCTTTGTGGGCATATCCTTCTGCCACTCCACGAATCGCCCAGTTATCACTTTCGGTGCCGCCGGAGGTAAAGTAAATTTCCTCCATCCCGGCTCCCAGCATCCCGGCAAGCTGCCGCTTCCCTTCATTTACCGCTTTTTTATTTCGGGTCCCTAGACTATACATCGTACTGGGATTTCCATATTGTTCACAAAAATAGGGCAGCATCTCCTCCAACACTTCCGGAGCCACCGCCGTAGTAGCTGCATGGTCTAAATAAATCATATATGCTCTCCTATACAACATTTCCTTATCCTATTTTACCCCACAAAGACACTATATACAATCCCTTTCCAATCTTTCCCGGTCCCATAGCCCTTGGCATAGCCCCATGCTTCCTCTCATACAATATTAGAAAAAAACAGGTTTTTCATGGAACAATTAAAGAAACATCCCCTTATTGTGGGTACTGTCCTTTTGACCCTTTCGGGACTCATCAGCCGTACCATTGGCTTTGTATACCGCATCTACCTTTCCCGTCTGGTAGGTGCAGAAGGTATGGGTATTTATCAAATTTTAAATCCGGTGTTGGCCATCGCTTTCTCCCTGACCGCCGCAGGCTATCAGACTGCGATTTCCAAGCTGGTAGCAGAAAAAAGTGCCGGGCAAAAAAGCACCTCCTACAGTCCTTTGATTGCAGGTATCCTCATAACCCTCCCCCTCTCCTTGTTATGCACCTGGGTACTTTATGTATTTTCGGATTTCGTAGCCTCTGCCCTTTTGGGAGCACCCTCCACTGCCGGCATGCTGCGGATGCTGTCCTTTTCCATTCCCTTCAGCTCCATCCATTCCTGCATCAATGGTCATTTTTATGGTCTGAAAAAAGCCGGCTACCCTGCCTTTGCCCAAATCATGGAGCAAATCACCCGGGTAGCCAGCGTATTTGTATTAAGCGGTCTTTCCCTTGCCCAAGGACATACCCCTTCCGTATCCTGTGCCGTACTGGGTCTGGTTATCGGAGAGTTTTTTTCTCTCCTGGTATCTCTTCTCACCTTCTGGTACGAATACAGCAAGTCTCCTCTTTCTTCGACCGAAAGAGGGCTTCCCTTACGCCAATTACCCCTTAAAGGAATTTTGAGCCTTGCACTGCCCATTACAGGAAACCGTATTGTATTAAATCTCCTGGGCAGTGTGGAAAATGTATCCATCCCCTCCCAGCTTCGTCTGTATGGCTACGACAGCTCCACCGCCCTAAGCATTTACGGTACCTTTTCAGGCATGGCCCTGCCCTTTATCTTCTTCCCCAATGCCCTAACCGGCTCCATTGCAGTCCTCCTTCTGCCCATGGTATCCGAAATCAAGGCTCTGGGCAACTATCAGGAACTACATAAAACCATCCGCAAAACCTTACGCTATTGTCTGTACATGGGCATCTTTTTCCTTTGCTTTTTCCTACTTGCAGGCAACCTATTGGGAGATCTCATCTTCCACAGCTCCCTGGCCGGATACTTTATCACTACCCTTAGCTTCATCTGCCCTTTTCTGTATCTGGACACCACCCTCTCCAGTATCCTCCAAGGGCTTGACATGACCACCGGACTTTTCCTCATCAATGTATCCGCCCTGGGACTACGCCTCCTCTTCCTCTTCCTATTCGTCCCCCAGGTTGGCATCACCGGCTACTTATGGGGGCTCCTTGCAGGCCAAGTCTGGACCTGCGGCCTCTACCTCCTATGCCTGCACCGCCGCCTGAAGCACTTCGGCCCTTAGCCCCCGGGCTTCCGGCTTCTGTGCCCACACCTGCCGCCCCTGCCTGTAGCCCCATGCCCATCCCCACCGTGGACAACTGGGCTGTCCCTTGGATGGATTTTCAAAAGTGCCCCTTCGGTTAGGGATGGTGTCTTTTACGGCATAAACATTGCCCGCCTGCTGTAGGCCCCACAAAGACAGCGAGGGGAACTAGGCACAATGTTCGAGGCAAATATACTTCCACGTGCATACGTTTCGTGCCATCAGCCCACTAAGCAAACGCGGGAAGAATGGCGCAAGGGACAGGCACTCGCAAAGGGCAAACAACTGGCAAAGCCAGTTGTATTCCATGGTACCTCTTGCGCTCATCCCACATCCATGTAAGCTGGCCTTGTGACGTTATCGTTTGCTATGACAATGGTATGGACACTCCACTTGTCATGCACGTGGAAGTATATCGGTCCTAGAAACATTATTTGCCAAGGAATAGTACTGTCTTTGTTGGGCATAATGCAGGCGTAGGCAATGTCCATCCTATAAAAGACACCGTTAATAAAGACTACCGAAGGGGCAACTTTTAGAAAATCCCCAAGGGTAACCCTGTCCACGGTGGGGATGGGCATGGGGCTGCCGGACAGGGGCGGCAGGCGAGGGCACAAAAAACCCCTCGGAAGCCCGAGGGGTAGGGTACACTATTTCAGGACCTTTTTCAGTTCGTCCATGAAGGTGTTGATGTCCTTAAATTCACGGTATACGGAAGCGAAACGCACGTAAGCAACAGCGTCTAGGTTTTTCAGCTTGTTCATAACCAGCTCGCCGATGGCTTCGCTGGGAATTTCCTTCTCTTCCATGTTGAATACTTCGTTCTCTATCTCGTCCACCAAGGTGGTAATCTGCTGGGCACTTACAGGACGCTTATGGCAGGCACGGAGTACGCCTGCTTCAATCTTGGAGCGATCATAGGTCTCCCTATTATTATCCTTTTTAATGATAATCAGCGGAATGGTCTCAATCTTCTCATAGGTAGTGAAACGCTTACCGCATTCATCACACACACGACGGCGACGGATGGAATTATTATCCTCTGCCGGTCTGGAGTCAATGACTCTCGTATTTTCATGATTGCAAAAGGGACATTTCATGACAGCTCCTCCTGTAATAAATAAGTGAAAACATATTTGTCTGTATATTGCAAGAACAAATCACAATATATTGTATATATTATATGTTTTCTAACAATTTATGTCAACTAAAATGATATCCGGACCAATTTGTCTGATTTCGTTGTAACAGATAATAATATCCGGTTCGCAATGAAAAAGTCCCATAAGCTTATTATCACACCGGACCATAATTTTGCAAATGCAACCCTTACATTCGTCCAGTTCCAAATCACAGATTCTGCCCAGCTTGCGGCAGTCCCTGATATTAATCACATCCTTACATTTTAAATCTGAAAAAGTCATC
>JAFUKS010000016.1 GCA_017473445.1 Lachnospiraceae bacterium | reverse complement strand
GCTGCTTTACCCAAAGTGCCAATATCTTCCACCCGGGTCATGGCATCAAAAAGACTCATATCCCGGATTTCTGCATACTCCTGAAGTTTTTCCAGAGTCACATTACCGATACTGCGTTTGGGTACATTGATAATTCTACGTACTGCCACATCATCCAGACCATTATCAATGGTCTTTAAATAAGCTAAAATATCCTTAATTTCCATTCTGGCGTAGAAATTGGTACCGCCCACCACATTATAGGGCATGCCCTCCATAACCATTCGTTCTTCCAACAAACGTGCCTGGGCATTGGTGCGATACAAAATCGCAAAGTCCTGATATTTTCTGCCTTCCTTACGTACCTTACGGCGGATTTCGTCTGCAATAAATTCTGCCTCTTCATAGGCATTATCAAAAATACGCAAATGAATTCTGGCTCCATCACCCTTATCCGTCCAAAGAGCCTTAGACTTTCTACCCATATTATGGGCAATCACCCCATTGGCCGCATTTAATATATTCTGGGTAGAACGATAATTCTGTTCCAGCTTAATCACCTTTGCCTCCGGATAGTGCTGTTCAAAGTCAAGAATATTACGGATATTGGCCCCACGGAATTTATAAATGGACTGATCGTCATCTCCCACTACACAAAGATTCCGATAGCCATCTGCCAATAGTCTTATCAATTCAAATTGAGCGGAATTGGTATCCTGGTACTCGTCCACCATAATGTACTTAAAACGCTCCTGATAAGAATACAATACCTCCGGACAGGACTTAAACAATTCCACCGTCTTTACAATAATATCGTCAAAATCCAGTGCGTTACTTCTGCGTAAGGTATCCTGATATTCTCTGTATACCCGGGCAATTACTGATTTATTCTTATCCCCCATTGCCTGAATTTCATATTCCCTGACATCAATAAGCTCATCCTTTGCAGAGGAAATAGCGCCCAACAGACTTCTCTCCTTATACATTTTAGTATCAATATTCAGACGCTTACAAATATCCTTCATGGCAGACTTCTGGTCGTCCGTATCATATATGGTGAAATTGGTTCCGAACCCTAACCTGTCAATATGTCTACGCAATATCCGCATACAGGTAGCATGAAAGGTAGCCACCCATACCTGGTCTGCCCCAAAACCGGCCAGTGCATCCACACGGCTACGCATCTCCCCTGCTGCCTTATTGGTAAAGGTAATGGCTAAAATATTCCAGGGATTTACGCCCATCTGATCAATCAGATACGCAATACGGTGGGTCAACACACGGGTCTTACCGGAGCCTGCACCGGCTAATATCAAAAGAGGCCCTTCTATATGTAGCACTGCTTCCTTTTGTTCTCTGTTCAGGGTATCATAAATACTCATAATCTAACTCCTTTGGACAAAATATCGCAGCAGGCAAAGGCCTGCTGCGAATCATAAGCCATACAACCAATTACTTCTAATGCTTAAAAGCTTTCTCCGCACTCGGGACAGAATTTAGGAACCTGAGACGGATTCTCGGGCGTCCAGCCACATTTACCGCACTTTACAGCAGTCACTGCCTCAGGCTTTTTGGCTCCGCACTCAGTACAGAACTTACCGGTATTTACCTGACCGCATGAGCAGGTCCATCCATTCTGCGCCACCTCAGGCTTTTTTGTCCCACACTCGGTGCAGAACTTACCGGTATTCACATGTCCACAACTACAGGTCCATCCATTCTGCATCTGATTTACCTGATTCATGGTATACATCTGTGCCGCAGTATTCACCGGTCCTGTCTGCATATTCTGATTGGTATACATGCCGGCAGCAGTTCCTGCCATATTCATGTTTGCAAAAGCAAACATAGGCCCCACTGCTTCATTGGAAGCCGCCGCATGCATTGCTGCAATTCTCTGCTTCTCCAAATCCACACCCAGCAGACCATTCTGATTCTTCATAATATCGATCTGTAATTCACTCTTTTTCTTTGCCATCTCCTGCTGAAGCTGACGGAACATCTTCTCATCCTCTTCAGGAATCGTGATGGGATTTAAATTCAGAGATACAATCTCAATACCACGTTTCTGGAACCAAGCCTCCTTCAGCTCCTCATTTAAAATCTCTGTGATATCATCTGCATAATCGGGAATCGCACTATATCTTACCCCCTGTGCGGAAATCTTAGCCAGTGCAGGCTGCAGTGCATCCACCAGTTCATCCTTCATAAAACCGCTAATATCAGTGGTTTTATAGTCATGGGTCACATTACCGCATACATTCTTGTAAAAAACAAGAGGGTCTACGATTCTAAAAGAGTAAGAACCGTTACAACGGGCAGTGGTATCCAGATCTAATCCCACATTGGTATCCACCACACGGAAAGGAATGGGATTACGGGTACCAAACAGATTGCCTTTTACTTCTTTTATGTTGAAATAATATACGCGCTGATCATTACCGGTATTGCCTCCAAAGGAAAATCTGGTTACCAGATTCTTTACCGTATCCAAAATTGTATTCTCATCCAATTCACCGGTAAGCAAACTGGCCTCTGTGGAAGAATCATACACAAACTTTCCTGCATCTGCAGAAAACTCCACAATTTCGCCCTGTTCTACGATAATCATACACTGGCCTTCGTTTACGGCAATAACAGAGCCATCACTGATAATGTTTTCACTACCCTTAGAATTGGAATTGCGTCCGCTATTTACCTTTTTCTGTGCCTTGGTCATCAGCACACTGTCAGATAAGGAGTCACAATAAAAATACTCTCTCCACTGATCTGCCAATAATGTTTCTATAGAGTCCTTTGCTGCTTTAATCAATCCCATGTCATGTACCTCCCTTTATTTATCAACAACTAGATTCATATTATCAAATTTTGGAAAGAACCTCAACCGGTTTGTGAATAAATCTTTACAAAAGCTCTATTTTCTACTAAACTATATTTTATCGAGATAAAGCGTAAAATCGCAGGTATTGTCGACGACTCCTGCATTACTATTTTACAGATTGTGAGGAATTATGGGAAAGAAAGCAACAAAAGCCGCAGACAACATGTATTACCTGGCCAGATGTGAGGCCGCTGAGAGTAATCCGGAATTAAGCAGCCGCGAAAATGCCGCAGAAGTAGTGGGCATTGACCGCACCCGCCTGGCCCGCATCGAATTGGATACTATTTCCCCCTATCCGGAAGAGGTAAAGGCCATGTCAAGGGTCTATAATACCCCTGAGCTTTGTAACTCCTACTGTGCCCGGGAATGCCCCATTGGAAAGACCAGTGTAAAAGAAGTAACCATTGATGATTTTGACCGTCTGGCGCTGAAGGTATTGGGCTCCCTTAAGGATATTGACGATCTGCGTGCTTCCCTGATTGCTATTTCCGAGGATGGGGTCATCGAAGATTCTGAACGTGCTGCTTTTCAGGATATTTTGGATTCTCTGGAAAAAATCAGTATCAATGCCAAAGCCTTACAGCTTTGGGCGATTAAAAACATTCGTTTATAACCGCCCTTTACATATGGCACGCCCTTGGTGCAAGTTCTTACGGTCTATTCCGTTTCAATTGCTTTTTTTGCAAAATCGGTATTTACCAGGTCTTCATAGGGAACCGTTCCCTCCAACTGACCTGCATCCTTTAATATATTGAGCAACAAATCAAAAGCGTCCTGTTCAAAGACAAGATTGGTTTTCCAGGTATCCTGCTCATGATATCTGGATACAATGGTGGTAATGGTTTCCACATCTGTCTCACTGAATTGGGGTGCTATTATTTTTGCAATCTCCTCCGGTGTATGAGTTGTCACATAATCCATTCCCATCTGCAATGCATCCGTAAATGCCTGCATAATATCTGCATTTTCGGCAATATAGCTCTGCTTCGCACAAAAAGACGTGTATGGTACATAGCCGGAATCCTCACCCAGAGAAGCTACCACATAGCCGTCCCCCTTTGCTTCCAAGGCGGTCGCATGGGGCTCAAACTCAACTGTGAAAGCACCCTGACCACCGGAAAAGGCTGCTGCGGTAGAACCGAAATCAATGCTTTGGTCAATACTCAAATCCGTTACCGGGTCAATATTATTTTTGCGCAGAATATACTCAAATACCATCTGAGGCATACCGCCGGCTCTGCCTCCCAGCACCTCCTGCCCCTTCAACATATCCCAGCTAAAATCTTCAATCGGCTCTCTTGCCACCAAAAAATTACCGGCACGCTGAGTCAACTGTGCAAAATTTACCACATAATCCCGGGCGCCCTGGGCATAGGTGTAAACCGTAGATTCACATCCCATAAAGCCGATATCTGCTTCTCCCGAAAGCACGGCAGTCATGGTCTTATCTGCCCCAAAACCGGTAACCAGTGTCAGTTCAATCCCCTTCTGTTCAAAATATCCTTCTTCTATGGCCACATACATGGGGGCATAAAAAATAGAATGTGCCACCTCGTTCAGTACCACCTTCTTTAAATCACTGTTTTTTTCCGTGCTGCTTCCACATCCGGTAAGCATACTCATTGTAAGACCCACGGACAAAAGAACAGCACCTATTTTTTTAGTTATACACATGCAATCAATAATCCTTTCATTCAGGACTGCTTTCTTACATTCTATGTGTATAACATTCAATAGGTGCTTGTAAGTTTCTTATTTATCTGTTTTCTTTTCCTTTTGCTTGTCTTTGGACTGTTTCTCCTTCTGCTCTTTCTCCGGTGCCTTTACCAGCTGACGTTTTACCATGTCATCCAACAAACGCTCAATCATCACCTTCTTCATATACACATCAAAGCTGAGCATACATATAAAGCCGAACTGCTGTAAAAACTCCGTATCCTCATCAGGCGCATTACCAAAAGCCTCCTTGGAACGCTGATATTTGCGCCGTAAATCCTCCTTCAGACTTTCAATCTGGGAATATTCCAGTTCACGCACTTCACTGTAAATATCCTGAAGACGAAATCCGTCCTTCTTAGGAAAATACTTGTCTGTAATGGGTTGCAACAGAGTCTGTATGTCACTGATAGATAAAATACTCTTGTAATAATAAATAAATATCAATAGCAGAACATGCTCTTTGGAATATTTTTTCTTTATGGGTGGCGGAATCAGGTCATTCTTTGCATAATTGTTAATCATAGTCTTGGTAAGAATCTTCTCATCCTGAGGACCTCTGCTGAAGCTATGCATCTTGCTGTCCATAAAGGTAGTCACCTGATCCATATATAAATCTATATTGGGAATATCTTCCGGTTGTATCAATGATATTCTGTCAAGGCTGGCAAGTATTCGGTCCAACACCTCATTCTCTCGGTTACTCATTTTCTTCCCTCCTGTAAAACTCAGAGACTATGCCTCTGCGTCATCATACAAGTCCCTTTGCATTCATTATATAGTATTCAAAACTACATGACAAGTTTTCTTTTTTATTTCATCATTTTATAGGAAATAAGTATTTCTTTCTTTACTTTACAACTTTAATATGATAAAATTATATTATATAATTTTAAAGTAGTAAAGCGAAAAAGTACTATTATCCATATAGAAAGGGGTATTGCCCATGAATAAGAAATTAAAAACCGAAGCAGTAGACTCTTTATTCGATGCAATCCTGAGTCTGGAAACCAGAGATGAATGCTATAGTTTCTTTGAAGACTTATGTACCGTAAATGAATTACTTTCCCTATCCCAGCGTTTTGAGGTGGCTGCTATGCTGAAGGAACGCAAAACCTATCTGGAGATTGCCGAAAAAACCGGTGCGTCCACTGCTACCATCAGTCGTGTCAACCGATCCTTAAATTACGGCAACGATGGATATGACCTGGTATTTAATCGAATGAAACGCTAAGAAAAGCCGGATGATTGCTCATCCGGCTTTATTATATGTATCACTGATTACTCCACATCGGGTACTACATCCTGATTCATCTCATGTTGTACCACATTCAATTCTTCTTCATCAGCCTTTAATGCCTCTACAATGGCTGCTTTTGCAGTCTTTCTGCCATTTCGTGCAGCCTTACCGCTACCCTTTTGCTTACCTGCAGGCACTTCCTTATTCATATTACAGCTGCCCTGGAAAATTGCCTTTTCATCAATTACCAGCACTCCGGTAGCCACATCACCAAATACCTGTGCTGTTGCAATCAGCTCAATCTTCTCAGGTGCTTCCACATTACCCAGTATCTGTCCGCCAATAATCGCTGATTTTGCAAAAATATTACCGTTCACCAATCCGGTAGCCCCGATAATGATTGTGCCATTCACATGTAAATCACCATTTACCACTCCATCCATGCGCATGGAGCCGTTACTGGTAAAATCACCAAAGCACTCACAGCCTCTGCCAATAATTGTACTTATCTTTACATCTACGTCCTTCTTGCCCAACATTTCATCCTCCTTATCAATGTGATAGCTGGTTCCGATTAACCGTTAATAGTAAGCATATCAACAGGGCTGATATAGCTTCCGTCCTTCATCATCTGGTAACAGAATGTTGTATTCTTCTCTCCTACCAAATACAGTGTAGTACCCTTGGAAACCAATTCTCCCTGCTCTACCATGGGTTCTCCCTGATTACGGTATATGGTGATATATCCGTTTCCATGATCCACCCAGACATTATGTCCGTACAATGCGTCTTCATTTACAGCCACCACGGTGCCGTTGGCGGTAGCAATAATCATCGACCCCTCTGATGCCTGAAAGAGGCAACTGGGCTCATTTCCTTGTACTTCCTCCATTGTAGCGGAACTGTTTAAAGGAAACTCCGTGGGAGTACTCTGCTGCTCTATAGCAGCCATTAACTGATTTTCCGTTTCTGTTTTCTTATTTACTGTTTCGCTAAGCACTGTAATCGTATTATTCAAGTCATTTATCTTTGTGTTTCTAGCTTCTACCTGTGCCTGTAAATCAACAATCTGGTTCTCATACACTTTCAGTTCCTGCTGAAGTGCTTCATACTTTCCGCTAACGGCTTTCCAGATTTGCTGCTCATAGTAAATATAGCCCAGCATACCTCCGATAACCAAGCAAAGCACCAAAATCATGCATTTCATAATCCATGGTCTGATACGAATTTGCTTTACGCTTGCGTCTACGGCTTCACTGGTAACAATAATTACATGATTGTCTTTACGCCTATGCTTCTTACATCGCATGAAAAAGTCACCTCCGATAAACCATTCTATTTTACCATAGGTGACTATATTCATCAACGAAATATTACTAAGTTTTCTTCTAAAAACCTTGTTTTTGTGAAATTTTTACATATGTAAAGACATATCTCCGGCCTGAATCCAGCCTTTTTTACGCATAGTTTCAGATACGATCAGTGAAATCAATGCAGGTAATAGAAAGTGCATCACCAGAATTAATCCCAAGGCCATGCCATTTCCCATGCCGCCTTCTGTCATACTGCCAAAGGCTGCAATCTGCCCTACAAAACCTGCTGATCCCATACCGGAGCCCACGGGTGTACTGGTCATATGTAATACAGCAGATGCAATAGGACCTAAAATTGCACTGGATATAATTGCAGGTAACCAAATGATTGGTTTCTTTACAATATTGGGTACCTGCAATATAGAAGTACCTACTCCCTGGGCAATCAGACCGCCCACTTTATTTTCACGATAGCTGGCCACAGCAAAGCCAACCATATTACAACAACAGCCAATGGTTGCCGCACCAGCAGCCAGCCCACTAAGATTCATGGCAATACCGATTGCCGCAGAGCTGATGGGAAGGGTCAGAATCATTCCCATCAATACAGACACAATAACGCCTCCAATTACAGGGTGCTGCTCCACATTTACATTTACCAGCATTCCCAGCCAACCCATAAAAGCGGTAATAGGAGGACCTGCTACAATACCTACCACCGCTCCGGCCATAATGGACAAAAAAGGAGTCACAATAATGTCTATCTTTGTCTTTCCGGCTACCAAACGCCCAACCTTAATAGCTACCAGAGCAGCAATAAAGGCACCCAGCGGCTCTCCCGGCTTTCCCAGTGCATATCCTTCCAATGCAAGCACCGTAGGAAATGCACCTATCATACCGGTCACTGCTGCAGCTACCGTTACCAAGGGACCTTCCTTAAACTTGCACGCAACACCCACACCGATACCTGCACCGGTGACAGACTTTGCCACATTGCCGATGGCAGTTATGTATGCACCAATATTTCCTCCAATCAGAGAACCAATCTGGCAAATAATCGTACCAATAATCAATGTGGAAAAAAGCCCCAGTGCCATACCACTGAGTCCATCAATAAAGATTTCATTTAACCAATACTTTAATTTTTTCATTTTTACCTCCAATTACACCATTTGATATGTCTTGTGTAAATTCAACTGTCTTGTCAGTCAATGAGTAATCTACCATAGGTTCATAAATAAATCAAGATGTTTATTTTTTTGACAACTCTTTACTTTTTTATGGTAATGTGCTATTCTTATCTTGTTATAGCGTAAGTTGTAACACGATATTTTTTGGAGGTATCTGCAATGAACAAAGGTACAGTAAAATGGTTTAACAACCAAAAAGGTTACGGTTTCATCTCTGATGAAGCAGGCAATGATGTATTTGTACATTATTCCGGATTAAACATGGAAGGTTTTAAGACTCTGGAAGAGGGCGCAGCTGTTGAGTACGAAGTAGTGAACGGCGAGAAGGGTCCCCAGGCTGTAAACGTAACCAAACTTTAATTTCCACTTATTATTATTACTAGCACGATGTACCTGTTCTTAATATATTTATTTTGAATTTGCAATATCGTCTTAAGGATTATAAGGGAGGAAAACAGAATCATAGATTCTGTAAAAAAGCACCGATTGCTCGGTACTTTTTTATGTCTATCAGTTACATTTTATGCGTTACAATAGGCCAGGACGTCCTCCCATTTCATATGGCCTCCAAATAAATCCAAGGCACTGCCAATAGTTACATTCAACCGGTTCTGTCCCAGCTCCTTGATGGCCTGTAAATCCTCCATAGAATGAACGCCCCCTGCATAGGTCATGGGAATCTGCCCCCAGCAGCCCAGCTGTGCTACCAGCTGACGCTCGATGCCCTGGGATTTACCCTCCACATCTACCGCATGAATGAGAAATTCGCTACAGTAGGACTGTAGGCGGTTTAACAGTTGCTCATCCACCCTTTCCTCTGTCAGCTTCTGCCAACGGTCCGTCACCACCAGGTAGTCCTCTCCTACCTTCTTACAGCTTACGTCCAAAACCAGATGCTCTCTACCCACAGCACGGACCAACTGCTCCAGTCTGTCATAGTGAATCCGGCCATCCTTAAATACATAGGAGGTTACAATTACATGGGATGCTCCCGCATCAATATATTCTCTTGCATTGTCTGCTGTGATGCCACCGCCCACCTGTAATCCGCCGGGATAAGCCTGCAATGCCAGAAAAGCCTGTTCCTGTGTGGCTTTAAAATACTCACTGCCAACTGCATTCAGCAGAATGATATGTCCTCCCTTCAGACCTGCATCACGGTATAAACGGGCATAAAAGGCCGCATCCTGCTGTGCCACAAAATTCTCACTGGCAGCATTCCCTTCATCCCGCAGGCTACCGCCTACAATCTGCTTTACTTTACCATTATGGATATCAATACATGGTCTGAATTCCATCTTTACTCCTTTTATCCTGTCCATACTATGCTTCTATAAAATAACGGCCCGCGCTGCGAACCGTTATTCCTATACTTTATGCTAACTGTGCATCAATTACATGACTCATATCATACAAGCCTGCACCCTTGCCTGCCAAAAACTTCGCAGCCTGTACGGCGCCCTTGCCGAACACACCCTTGGAGTAGGCTCCGTGTGAAAAGGTAATGACCTCGTCCACACCGGCAAAAATCACATCATGTTCCCCTACGATAGTACCGCCTCTTACGGCACTGATACCGATTTCCTTGGTGGGTCTCTGCTCTCTGCGGCTGCTTCTGTCAAATACATACTCGTATTCGCTGTTTAATTCCTCATTAATGGAATCTGCCAATGCCAGTGCCGTACCGCTGGGTGCATCCACCTTCAGATGATGATGCTTCTCTACGATTTCGATATCATAGCCTGCGGGAGCAAGCACTCCTGCCGCTTCCTTCAGCATCTTTAATAACAAATTGATACCCAGAGACATGTTCGCAGACTTAAGCACTGCCACCTTTTTGGAGGCATCTGCTACCTTCTGTAACTGCTCCTGGGATAAGCCTGTGGTACAAAGTACACAGGGGAGCTGCTTTGCCACACAATAATCCAGCATCTTATCCACGGCTCCTGCAATAGAAAAATCAATGAGACAATCTGCCTGCACATCACATGCAGTTATATCTGTATAAACCGGATATGTATTATGACCATCATCGAAAGCATCGATACCTGCCACAATCTCAGCATCCGGGTCTGCTGCTACGATACCGGAAATCATCTGTCCCATTTTACCGTTACAGCCATGCATAATAATCTTTACCATATCTTTTCCTGCCTTTCTCCGGCTTATAAAATACCGTACTCCTTCATAGCCTTCTCCAGACGAGCCACATTAGCAGGCTCCATATCAGTCAAAGGCATTCTCAAGGTACCTGCTCCCATACCCATCAAATTCAATGCTGCCTTTACAGGAATAGGATTTACTTCACAGAATAAAGCATTGCATAAATCCAGTGCTTCCAGCTGCATCTGACAGCTACCCTTTACATCACCGTCCAGATACTTCTGTACGATATCATGGGTCTGCTGGGGTGCTACATTAGACAATACGGAAATAACACCGATACCTCCCAGAGATAAAATAGGTACAATCTGGTCGTCATTACCGGAATAAATATCTACACAGCCCTTAGCAATGGCTGCCAGATGTGCAATCTGGCTGATATTACCGCTGGCTTCCTTGATAGCCACAATATTCTCCACGTCCTGACATAGTCTTACAACAGTCTCAGGTAAAATATTGCAACCGGTACGGCCGGGTACATTGTACAGAATCACAGGAATCTTAATAGCATCGGCAATAGCCTTGAAATGCTGATACAGACCATTCTGGGTAGCCTTATTGTAGTAAGGGGTCACTAACAGTACACCATCCACACCATACTTCTCTGCTTCCTGGGACAGATAGATAGCAGTCTCGGTACTGTTGGAACCGGTACCTGCCACCACCGGAATTCTATGGTTTACTACTTCTACACAATATTTAATTACATCCAGATGCTCCTCATGGGACAAAGTGGAAGCCTCACCTGTGGTTCCACATACGATAATACAGTCAGTTCCTCCTGCAATCTGGAATTCGATGAGGTCCTTAAACTTCTCATAATTCACACTTCCGTCTGCATTCATAGGGGTAACAATCGCTACTCCTGCGCCTTTAAAAATTGCCATATCCTTATCCTCCTTTGGAAAATGTCTGGGCCCTAACGTAGAAATCGCCAGCGTATCAAGCGCTGGCGATGATATACGAATGATATCTCCATCGATAGCGCACCATCTAATAGTTAGATGACAGTCATACGGCTCTTAACCGTATGCCCAAGAATTGACTACAGGAAATCTCCTCTTTCGGCGTCATTCCCTTTCTTCCTTCTTCTCCTGTGCCTGCCACATCCGAAAAAATACTAATGAAAAACGCAACCTCTATCTTTATTATCGTATCATAACATTATAAAATATCTCTGTCAACCATGAAACTTTAGCTTTTGTAAAATTAAATAATTTCTTCCTGCTCTCCTTCTAAAAGCTCCAGTTTGCTTACGGACACTTCAAAAGCCACTCTCTTTTCTACATTTTCCTCATCCAAACGCTTCAAATACTCGCGGCTCTGGATTCTGCCCCAAACAGCACATCTCTCACCCACACGGAAGTTTTTGGTGTATCTGGCATTTCTGCCCCAGCAAATGCAGGGTATGTAATCGGATTTTCCATAAGGACGATTCACAGCCAGAAGAATATCTGCAATTTCTCTTCCCAGAGGGGTCTTTCTGTAAATAGGCTCCTTACAAATATATCCATCCAGATAAATCTGATTGGATTTGGGGCTCTCTTCCAATGCATCAATGAAAGTGAATTCTCTTGCAAATACAGAAAGAACCAGTTTGTTCTTTCTCTCCTCGTGACGGTTGTAGGAACGGAATTGTCCGTTCACACAAATCAACGCTCCGGAATAATCCTGCTTCACATCCACCAGTCGCTCTGAAACCATAACCGGGATTACATCATATATATCACTGAGTCTCTTGACTCTTACATCTACCATGTAAAAACCTTCACCAAAAATTTCATGGCTGAAAGTAAAGCTACTAATGATTTCCCCTGTTACTGTTACCTGATTGTTTTCAATTACCTTATCTGACATAATTGTTCTCCCTTCTTACAACATAAGAATTTTTTCAGCAATTCAAATGTAATGCAATATATATATACTCCTTTTCACGCAATAAATACAGTCTTTTCCATCGCCTTTTATCGGCATAATATGCATTCTTACGTTTCCCCACTGCATTATTATACACAAAATTTAAAAAAGTACAAAGGTTTCCTTGCACTTGCACACATAGGTAATTAGTGCTATACTTTAACAGTTTGAAAAAAATCTTATTTCCATAATAATAGGAAAGGCATTTATATGATTCAGAAAAGAGAAGATGTAAGAAACGTAGCAATCATTGCCCATGTTGACCATGGCAAAACCACTCTGGTAGACGAGCTGCTAAAGCAAAGCGGTGTATTCAGAGCCGGACAGGAAGTGGCTGAAAGAGTCATGGACTCCAACGATATCGAAAGAGAACGGGGAATTACCATTCTGTCTAAGAATACGGCTGTAATGTATAAAGATACAAAAATAAACATTATTGATACCCCCGGACATGCGGATTTCGGTGGTGAAGTGGAACGTGTACTTAAGATGGTAAACGGCGTTATCCTGGTGGTTGACGCCTTTGAAGGTGCTATGCCCCAGACCAAATTCGTACTCCGCAAGGCCCTGGAAATGAAACTGCCCGTTATCGTATGTATCAACAAAATCGACCGTCCGGAAGCCCGACCCGATGAAGTAGTGGACGAAGTACTGGAATTGTTCCTGGAACTGGATGCAGATGATGCCCAGCTGGACTGCCCCTTTGTCTTCGCTTCTGCCAAATCCGGCATCGCTTCTTTGGATGCAGGAGAAACCGGTACCAGTATGGAGCCTTTATTTGAAACCATTTTGGATTATATCCCTGCTCCCCAGGGCGACCCGGAGGCCGGCACCCAGGTATTAATCAGTACCATTGATTATAATGAATATGTAGGACGTATTGGTGTAGGTAAGGTGGATAACGGCGTCATCAAAATCAATCAGGATGTGGTTATCTGCAATCATCATGAGCCGGATAAACAAATCAAGGTAAAGGTCAGCAAATTATATGAGTTTGATGGTCTGAACAAGGTAGAAGTAAAGGAAGCCTCCATCGGCTCCATCGTAGCTATTTCCGGTATCAGCGATATCAAAATCGGGGACACTCTGTGTGCTCCCGACAATGCAGAACCTATTCCCTTCCAAAAAATCAGCGAGCCTACCATTGCCATGAATTTCATGGTCAATGACTCCCCCCTGGCCGGACAGGAAGGAAAATATGTAACCAGCCGCCACTTACGTGACAGATTGTTCCGGGAGTTAAATACTGATGTTTCCCTGCGTGTAGAAGAAACCGATGCTGCAGACTGCTTTAAGGTATCCGGACGTGGCGAACTGCATCTATCCGTATTAATTGAAAACATGCGCCGTGAAGGCTTTGAATTTGCTGTAAGTAAGGCAATGGTCCTCTATCATGAGGATGAAAATGGGAAGCTTTTAGAGCCCATGGAGCTGGCATATATCGATGTACCCAACGAGTTTTCCGGTGCCGTCATCGAAAAGTTGGGCCAGCGCAAGGGTGAACTGCGTAATATGGGTACCATCTCCGGCGGTACCTATACCCGACTGGAATTTTCTATCCCCGCAAGAGGACTCATTGGTTATCGAGGAGAATTCATGACTGATACCAAAGGTAACGGTATCCTGAATACAATTTTTGACGGATATGCTCCCTACAAAGGAGATATCCAGTACCGCAAGCAGGGCTCTCTCATTGCTTTTGAAGCAGGGGAATCCATCACTTATGGTTTGTATAATGCACAGGAAAGAGGTACTCTCTTCATCGGCGCAGGTGAAAAGGTATATGCCGGTATGGTAGTGGGGCAAACCGGACGGAATGAAGATATTGAGATTAATGTGTGCAAGAAAAAGCAGTTGACCAATACCCGTTCCTCCAGTGCTGATGAAGCCCTGAGACTGACACCGCCCAGAATCCTTTCCCTGGAGCAGGCCCTGGATTTTATCGATACAGACGAGCTTTTGGAAATTACTCCCGCTCACCTGCGTATCCGTAAAAAAATTCTGGACCCCACATTAAGAAAACGAGCTGCCATGCGGGCAGGAAATAACTAATATACGGGACGGCATCACGCCGTCCCGTTATTTTCTAATGTATAATTATATTTTTTGTCCAAATAATATTTATAGTATGCGTGTGCTTTTAAACAATATCCTCTGTCTGTTTTACCCTCTAAAAAATATTTGTAGTATTCCTATAGATAGGAGGTACAATTATGAATACACTGGCACAAACCATTGGACAAAGAATACGGACCCGCAGACAGGAATTAGGATATAGTCAGGAGCTTACCGCTGAAAAAGCCGGTTTACATCCAACTTATATCGGTCAATTGGAACGTGGTGAAAAGAATGCCACTATAGAAAGTATATCAAAAGTCTGTGTTGCATTGGAGCTGCCTTTAGAAGATTTGTTTAATAAGCTCCTCCCCATGACGCCCTCCGGAGTGACTGACGCACAAATTTGCTATGACCTCATCAGTACACAGCCCAGAAAGGATCAGTTAAAAATACGCAAGCTTGTGGAGGAAATCATCCAATATAAAGTAGAATAAACGCATCATCGGAACATACGCCCGCAGGCATATGTTCCTTTTTTGTAAATGCTTTCTCTTCTTCGGGCCTTAGGATATTTCTAACCCTCCGACTAATTCTTCAAATAAATCCAGACCAAAGCTGGTCAACTCCGGTGCGTGCTGAATCATACGAAAAGTCCTTTTTCCATCCGTTAAACGCTCTGCACAAAGGAATTCTACTCCTTTTTGCATGCCGGTATCTACCTCATCATACATCCGCTGGGCAAAGGACAATAAATGCGTTACGGTAAGGATTTTTACATCCGCCTCCTTCAGTGCCCTAACAATATCATAAGCAATCACAGAACCTTCCTTTTCTGTGGTAGTGGCAAAGGATTCGTTTAGCAAAATCATAGACCGCTCACCCAGATGTTCAATAATCTGATTCATACGATTCAATTCCTCATCCAGTCTGCCGCTATTCATTGCACTATCTTCACGTCTCGTAAAATGGGTGAAGAACTGAGGAAAGATACCACTTTCATAGGCAACCGCAGCTACAGGCAAGCCACATTGCATCATTACCTGGGCGATACCGATGCTGCGTAGGAAGGTGGATTTACCACCCTGATTGGCTCCTGTTACCACCAGCAGCATTTTATCCCGGATATCACAGGTGTTTCCCACCGGATTAATACGCTGCTCAATACACATTACAAATTCCTTCAGATTTTCAAACCGCAGACTATCCTGGGCTCCCACAGTAGGGTAACAGCTGGGAAGGTCATACCGCATAAGATGATGCTTTAAATTCACCGCTCCCCTGTAAAAAGCACTCTGCATATGCAGTTGCACAAAGAAGTCTCCAAAATCATTTACAAAGGGGGCAAAGCATCCCACCACATAAGCCACGATCTGATATTCCAGTTCTGCTATGTTGGGAGCTACACCTGCTCCCTTCTGGGCTGCTATGGAATTGGGTGTCAGGGAACGCATAAACTCCTTTGCATGGCCGATGGCACTACCCGGTGCATGATAACGACGCACATCCGTAGACACCTGCTCCAACTTCAAATTTTCAAATTTCATTCCTCCACCCAGAGTACATCCCAACACAATATTAGGCTTATACTCTTTGTCGAATTCTATGGTACCGGATGCCGCAGAAACATAGAAGGAAATATCCTCCAATATCTGATTCAACTGTTTTTCCAATTCCTCCGGATACTCCCGACACAATCTTTCATACAGTCCGCTCAATCCCCTGGATTCCAGTCTGGTAGCATAAATTGCAAGAAGACTTTTTATCCGAGATAGCCCCGATACAAAAAGACGTAAAATATGTATCTCATTTACCAAAAAAGCCGGTGTATTACGCATGCTCATGCGATCATTGTCCCTACGTCCCAGCTTATCCCATTTATCCAAAATCTCCTGGCTCAAATCAAAGAGAGCACAGATAAATTCTTCATTGGCAAAACAATCCCTTATAATTTCCTGGCGATATAAAATCTCATCCGCAGACTCTAAGGGTACCAGCATCACCTGGCGCATGGTGTTCTTTACAAAAAGATCCTCCTCTGTGATAGCCTTTATCTCATCCCGCTCCTTTATCACTCCCTTAGCTGCCGCCACAAAAAGAGTCTCCAGTCCCAAATCCTGTACAATGCTTCTGCTGTCGTAATAGTTTTTAATCCTTATCCATTCCTTGTGGTCGTATAATAAATGTGCCTTCATACCAGTCTCTCCTTTAGCTGCTCATAGGTCAATCGATACTTATTTACCTGATTCACCGCACAAGCGGTATCATCGGCCACACTTCTGACAATCTTGAAATTCTGTAATTGATTTTCATCCAACATGGCACGCATGCTCACCACCTGGGAATTTCCTTCACTTAACTCCTTCAAATGAGTTACATAAATACCGTGACAATCATCCTTGATAAAATGTTCCAGCACACGTTTTCCCATAATGCAGGCATCATAATTAGCAGCCGTAGTAAAAAGCTCATTAATAATTATAAAACTTCCACTACACTCCCGGGACATCATAGGTGCCAGACGACGAAGCTCCTCTTTCAGCTTTCCACGACCGCTTTCCACACTTTCTTCTACAGAAAAATGGGTCAATATGTCCTTATAATAATGTACATTTGCAGAAACAGCAGGTACATCTAACCCCATCTTACAAAAATATACAAGCTGACCCAGGCTGCGTGCAAAGGTAGTCTTTCCACCCTGATTGGGTCCGGTAACCACAAAGAAACGCTCTTTATCATGATACACCAAATCATTGCTGACCACTTCCTTATCCCGTCCCAGATTGACACATGCCAGTGCCAAATCGTATAATCCGTTGGCAGTAAATTCCTGTTCTTCCTCCACCGTGGGCACTGCAAACGCAAAGCCTGTCCTCTCCATCTTCTGCTCAAATTGTAGGAAAGAAAGATAAAACCGGAGTTCTGCGATGGACTGTACCAATCGCTTATCGTCATATTCCTTTGATTCTTTATAAAACTTCATAATATCCGCAAAAATATCCGGATTCATTTTATTAAAAACCTTTAAAAGTTCCTGCTCCAAAGCAGTAAACTCCTGCTCCAGTGCCAAAGGATTCCGAAGCACACTGTCATGCCCCGGAAAACATTGCCGCAAAAAGCTGTCATAACTGCCCTCGCACTGCTGTTGGCTGATAATCACCCGGCTATTTTCATAGTAAAGTGTCAGATGAATATCTTTTAATCTGTCCCTGAGGGTATTCATATGGTTTTCTGCTGCCCGATAAACATCTTGTTCCAGATAATTCCGCAAGTATGTCCGCAATGCCTGCAAGCCTTCGGATGCAAGTGACGCCTGCTCCAATATCTCATACAATTTTCTGCAACAGTCACAATAATACCCCACCTGATAGATATACCATACTGCCTTTTGCAGCTTGATGCTTATTTTTTCCTTTTTTATTCCTGCCTCTTTATAGCTCTGCATCATCTCTGTTACCAGTTTCAGAGGCTCATATAATTGAGCATCTTTGATATCTGCCAAAATATCCCGGCGATAGGTCTCACACTCTTTATCTGCCGGAAAATAGTAATAGTAAGAAGCCACCTCCGGTCCCCATTCCTGACAAATGCGCTCAATAATCTGATTCAAATTCAAATCCAGATAAAAATCCGGACGCCCCCTTTCCTTGAAAGGACTTTGTTTTAAATCTAAAATACCTGTAAACCCCATAATTTACTCCCCTCTTATTCTAGTCTAACTGCCTTAGCATGTCTTCGGGATTCTCCGCGGCTTTTACGTTGCCCATTGCTTTTACAATAATGCCATT
>JAFUKS010000207.1 GCA_017473445.1 Lachnospiraceae bacterium | reverse complement strand
CTGTAAGCAGAAGCGGAGGATGAAATGGACGTATTAAAGAAAGTGCCTGTGAGAGAGCAGGACGCAAAGGTCAGAGCAACCAATTTTGATGAGGTTTGCCTGGGATATAATTTAGAGGAGGCTATGGGTGAAGCCTCCAGATGTATTAATTGTAAGAATGCACAGTGTGTAAAAGGTTGTCCCGTTGCTATCGACATTCCCGGATTTATTGAAAAGGTAAAGACAGGGGATATTGAGGAAGCTTACCAGATTATCAGTAAAGCAAGTGCGCTTCCTGCAGTATGCGGACGTGTTTGTCCCCAGGAGAGCCAGTGTGAAGGTAAATGTATCCGTGGCATCAAAGGTGATCCTGTTTCCATCGGTAAGCTGGAGCGATTTGTAGCTGATTGGGCAAGGGAAAATGGTATCAAGCCCGTAGGTGCTACGGAAAAGAAGGGAAAAAAAGTGGCTGTCATCGGTTCCGGTCCGGCAGGCCTGACCTGTGCAGGTGATCTGGCAAAGATGGGCTATGATGTAACCATTTTTGAAGCATTACATGAGGCTGGCGGCGTACTGGTATATGGTATTCCCGAGTTCCGTCTGCCCAAGGAAGCTGTTGTGGCTAAGGAGATTGAGAATGTAAAGGCTCTGGGTGTCAAGATTGAGACCAATGTGGTAGTAGGTAAGGCTGTTACCATTGATGAGCTTATTGAAGAGGAAGGTTTTAGTGCTGTATTTATTGGTTCCGGTGCAGGTTTGCCTAAGTTTATGGGAATTCCCGGTGAGAACTCCAATGGCGTATTTTCTGCCAATGAATACCTGACCAGAAGCAATTTGATGAAAGCTTTTGATGAGAATTCTAATACTCCCATTATGCATGGTAAGAAGGTGGCAGTTGTGGGTGGCGGTAACGTGGCGATGGATGCTGCAAGAACTGCACTGAGACTGGGTGCGGAGGTACATATCGTATATCGTAGAAGTGAAGAGGAATTGCCTGCACGAGTAGAAGAAGTACATCATGCAAAGGAAGAGGGAATTATTTTTGATCTTCTGACCAATCCTACCGAGATTATCGCTGATGAAAATGGCTGGGTGACCGGTATGAAATGTATTAAGATGGAGCTGGGTGAGCCTGATGAATCCGGCAGACGCAGACCTGTAGAAGTGGCAGATTCTGAGTTTGTTATGGAACTGGATACTGTGATTATGTCCCTGGGGACCTCCCCTAATCCTTTGATTTCTTCCACCACCGAAGGCTTGAAAGTGAATAAGTGGAAATGTATTGTAGCCGATGAGGCAGACGGCAAGACCACCAAGGAAGGTGTGTATGCAGGTGGTGATGCAGTAACCGGTGCAGCAACGGTTATTCTGGCAATGGGCGCCGGAAAAGCAGCAGCAAAAGGTATTGATGAGTATTTGAGTAATAAATAATGCACCCATTGTTTGCAATGAGGTGTCGGAAAAACGGTGTATAAGGAGAAATAAAATGGCGTGGTGTCCCAAATGTAAAAATGAATACCGTGAAGGTATTACTGTTTGTGCGGACTGTGGTTGTGAACTGGTAGATTCCTTGGAGGAAAAGGTTTTAGAGCCTATTTTCGTAGGACCCCAGGTGTATGTGCAGGAAGCCAAGGATTATCTGGAATTCAGTGGTTTGACTGATTTGGATATCAAATATAATCAGGAGAATGATGTTTTCGCTTTATTTATTAATGAGGAAGAGCGTGAACAGGCTGTAAAGCTGATTCAGGTATTTATTCAGCAGAAGAATGCATCTGAAACAGAAAAGGCTATGGCTAATCAGGAAAAGACTACAGATGAAGCGGCAGCAAGAGAGGCTGCAGCTCAGAAGGAAGCTATGGCAAAGGCAATGGCAGCTAAGGAAGAAGCACGTAAATACATGAATTATCGCAACAGTGCTGACCGTGCAGAGGATAATCGTTCTGCAGCATGGTCCCTGTTAGCGGTAGGTGGTGTGGGCATTGTGTTTATTGTATTATGCCTTATCAAAGTAATTTCTGTCAGCTTAAATCCCTTGGTTTATGCAGTTATGGGATTTATTTTCCTGCTCTTTATTGTGATGGGGCTGGTATCCTTTAAGAGTGCTAAGGGTTATTCCCAGGTGGCATCCTCTGAGAAACAGATGAAAAAGGAATTAAAAGCCTGGTGCCAGGAAAATCTGACTCCGGAGATGATTGATTCCAGATTAAAGGTACCTGCAGGTAGTGGTGAGGAAGTATTGTTCTTCCATAGAAGTTCCCTGATGAAAGCTGTCATCAGCGGTAATTTCCCTAATGTGGACCCTGTATTCCTGGAGCATTATATTGATGAAGAGCTTTATGATGTGATTTTCTCCTAAGAGGCTGAAAGTATGCGGATTACCATTTTATGTGTAGGTAAAATCAAGGAGAAATTTTATCGGGATGCTTTGGATGAGTACCAAAAGCGTTTGAGCAAATACTGCAAGCTGGAGATTGTTGAGGTGGCGGACGAGAAGACCCCGGATAATGCAAGTGCAGCCTTAGAAGAGCAGATTAAGGAAAAGGAAGCACAACGCCTGCTGGCAAAGCTGCGTCCGGAGACTTATGTGTGTACTCTGGAGATTCAGGGAGAGAGTCTGACCAGTGAACGTTTTGCGGATTTCATTGAAAAAAGCGGTGTTCAGGGGATTAGTGATATTGCGTTTATTATTGGAGGTTCCCTAGGTTTACATCATAGTGTGATTGAAAGAAGTAAGAAGCATCTAAGTTTTTCTGCTATGACCTTTCCACATCAGCTGATGCGTGTAATTTTGACTGAACAGATTTATCGGGCATTTCGAATTATTCATAAGGAACCATATCATAAGTAAATAGTTCAGCCTGTGCAAGGGCAACCACCACAAAATGTGCTCGCACATTTTTGTGGTTGACTAATTGCACAGAGGGAGCGCCCGTATATGAGCAAAGTTAGCTGCAACGCAGTGGGAAAGCACCGAAGGTGCCTTTGCGAATAGGCGCGGGCTGAACTATTGGTAGAGGTGTATTGAAAGGATGGTATTTGTTACCATCCTTAATTATTTTAGTCGCTTGGCAGGTCAATGGTCGGCAGAATACAGATGAAACCGCGAAGCTAAGATAAAGAAGGGTTAGAGGAAATGAACGAAGAAACAATTGTAAAGTTTTGTAAGGAATATCTTGCTGAGGAGCCGAGGCATATTACCCGTTGTGCCGTAGGTCATGGAAACTATGTTTATATCGTAGAACTTGCTGATAGAAAAGTTGTGGTACGCTGCAGTGAGGAGATAGGAGCATATAAGGACACGATTTACTGGCTGGAGAAGCTTGAGACTATTGATATTCCTGTCCCGAAAGTACTGGGAAAGGGTGTGTTTGAAGGCTATGAATATTTGGTTTTAACTTACTTTGAAGGGCAGGATATCGGTCTTGTATATACAAAGTTGACTGATGAAGAAAAACGGGAGATTGCGAAAACGGTAGTAGAGATTCAAAATAGGGTGTCTGCGTTGCAGTTAGAAGATATTCCTGCGGATTGGTCTTGGAAGGTGTCTTATGTGGATGATAGGCTTAACAGGGCGAAGGCACGTATTATTGAAAATGGTTGTTATTTCGAGCCGGAAAAAGTGGATTGGCTTACGGAAGTCGCAAAGAAGCCGGAACTGGCGGAGTATTTTAATACTATCAAACCGATTGCGTATCTGGATGATATCAGCACAAAGAATCTGTTAATCCATGAGGGTCGGGTAACCGGCGTAATTGACATTGACTGGATGGGCGTGGGAGATAAGCTGACCTATGTGGCAATGACGAAAATGGCGTTGCTCAATATGGGCTGTGATACGGATTACGTGACATATTTGCTTGAAGAAATGCATTTGAACGAGGTGGAGCAAAAAGCATTTGCATTCTATGCGTTACTTTACTGTGTGGATTTTATGGGAGAGCGGGGCATGTGGTTTATGGACAAGCAAGTACCGGTCAGTGAAGAAATCGTGGAAACCATGAATAGGATTTATGAGAAGTTGTGGGAAGAATATGCATAAGACAGGAGCACCAGACCAATTATATGGTCTGGTGCTTTTTTCATGGTTTTGATTATCGCCAACCCATGGTATACTATACGCGTATAGAAAACCAAGCGGCACCGCAAGTGACATCTGGTTTTCTACGCGAATAACGAAAAGAGCGCGAAGCACGGTTTTTCGGCATGTAAAAGAATTTTGTCGTTCAAAAAGCCAAATGCAAAAAATATTTGATTGAATAAAAACAGATTTTTTCTATGATAGAGCTTAGAAAGGAGACAACAAATGGATATTGGCAACAAATTACAACGAGCTCGTATAAAAGCAAATCTTACACAAGAGCAAGTGGCGGAAGCCTTAGGTGTAAGCAGACAGACAATTTCAAATTGGGAAAATGAAAAAACCTATCCGGACATTTTAAGTGTTATTACATTAAGTGATTTGTATCAGGTTAGTCTGGATTATCTGTTAAAAGAGAAGGAGGAAAAATCTATGACAAATTATTTGGATTATTTAGAGGAAAGTACAAACACGGTGAAAAGTCATAATAAATTATCAAAATTGATTTTGATGATTTCGTATCTTGTAATATGGGCTATTTCTTTAATTACATTTTGGTTTTTTATGAGTGGTTCCGATGCAATGGGATTTAGTATCATGTTTTTATGGGTATTATTGCCTGTCACAACCTTTGTTGTAGCGTTTCTTATTGGAAAAAATAATTATTGGGGCAAAGGGAAATGGATTTCAGTTTTTGTATTTGGTATCATGTATATGCTGGCAGAATATGCAACCTTTAGCACAGCCAATATGGTAGCGTTTGACAAAGTCAATACACCTAAATGGGGGATGATTTTAGTGGGCGTGATTGTGTCAGCTGTTGGATTAGGTGTAGGTAGTCTGATCTGCCATATGCAAGCAAAGCGTAGAACAAAATGATTTTAGGAGCACAATGAGACATGATTCGCCATATTATATTTGATTGTTTTGGCACATTAATTGATACAGGCAAGGGTTCCATACAGGCGGTGGAGCAGATTTTACAACATGTGGATGCAAAGGTGGATGCAAAGACCTTCTACGCTGACTGGAAAAAGATAAAAAAACAGATGATGAATGGGGATATCTTTTACAATGAGAAAACCCTATTCACTTTAAGTCTGGCAGAGAATTTTCGGAAATACGGTATTATCGGGGATGCGGAACTGGAGGTACAACCTATGATTCAATCCTTATTTGCCCAGCGACTGGTGTTCCCGGAGGTGAAGGATACCTTAAAGGGATTGACCGAAAAAGGGATTGATTACGCTATTGGTTCTACCACGGACACAGATTCGCTATTGTATTATCTGGAAAGTAATCAGTTGACCTTTGAGCGGATATATACCTCCGAGGATATGCAGGTGTACAAGCCGCATCCGAATTTTTACCGGACCATTTTGAAGCGGACAGCCTGGAAGGTGGAGGAATGCTTGTTTGTGGGAGATAGCTATATGGATGATGTATATGGTCCCAAATCTATTGATATGAGGGCAGCATTGCTGGATAGAAAGGGAAATATGAAAATATCCCCTTTAAACCCGGCACCGGATTATGTATTACAATCACTGAAGGAACTAATCACTATTGTGTAAAAAGGAGATAGACATGTCTTTTCGGACGCGATTATTTACCTATAAAAAACCATATGACTTAAAGGGTTCGGATGAATTGTTTTTGCAAGCTATGAAGGAGAATTGTGCTTATCAATATGAGCATTGTAAAGAATATGCGGACATTTTAAAGGCGTCGGATTTTCATCCTAAGGATTTAAAAACATATGAGGATTTGGCCCGTTTGCCTTTTATTCCTACCCTTTATTTCAAAAAACATGCCATGTTTTCCATGAAGGACAGAAGGATGCTGATAAAGGTCACTTCCAGTGGTACCAGTGGAAAGAAATCTCAAATGGGATTCAATTTTATGAGTCTTTATCGGGGACTGCGGATGGTGCTTCGGGCAGGAAGATATCATCATTTGTTTTCTCTAAGGCCTTCCCATTATCTGATATTTGGATATGAGCCCCATCGAAATAATAAGATTGTGTTTTCCAAGACAGCCTATGGCTTTACTTATTTTGCACCTGCCTTAAGCCGTAGTTATGCTTTAAAGTATACGGATGAAGGATATCAGGTGGATTTGGAAGGGTTAAAACAAAAGCTGTTAAAATACAGCAAATCCAAAGCACCGGTGCGTACCATTGGTTTTCCGGCGTACACCTTTTTCCTGTTAAAGCAAATGAAGGAAGAGGGAATCCAGGTGACTTTACCCAAGGGTTCCGTATTGACCCTGGGCGGCGGCTGGAAGCAGTTTTATGCCCAGCAGGTATCAAAACAGGATTTTTATGCTTTGGCCCGGGAAGTACTGGGCATCGATGAAAAGCATATTTTTGAATTTTTCGGTGCAGCAGAGCATCCCATTCTGTATACAGACTGCAGGTGCCATCATTTCCATGTGCCGGTTTACAGTAGGGTGCTGATTCGTGATGTGGACACTCTGGAGCCGGTAAATGATGGCCGGCCCGGTCTGATTAATCTGATGACTCCTATGGTGGATAGTGTGCCCATCCTCAGTATTATGACGGATGATTTGGGGATTCTGCACAAGGAACCCTGTGATTGTGGTTTACATACTCCCTGGCTGGAGATTTTGGGCAGAGTAGGCATTAAGGATATTGTGACCTGTGCAGCGGGAGCTTCAGAGTTATTAACGGAGGGAAACAAATGATTTTAGCACATGGACAAATCATTGATACCAATATAGAAACCAAATACCTGGATGGATTGTACGAGGAATGCATAGAGACTTTGAATGAACAAAATTCTATTTCGCCGGAGAAGGTGATTGCTGCTTGTGATGGATTGTATCAAAAGGCCATTTCTGGGGAATTTAATGACTTGATTTTACCCTTGCTTCAAATGTCTGATATTTCTTATGAACGGTTTCTTCAAATGGCAAAACTCTTTTCAAGGGAAGAACTGGAATATAAATGTCATATCGAGTTCGGTGATATTTACGGAGAGCTAAAGCCTTTGAAAACCGGAATTTGCCGGAAACGTTATCCTCTGGGAATCCTGTTTCATATTGCGGCGGGAAACGTGGATGGACTTCCTGCGTATAGTGTGATTGAAGGTTTATTGGCAGGGAATATCAATTTATTAAAGCTACCCGCAGGGGACAATGGGGTATCGGTACGGCTTTTATGGGAATTGATTCAGCTGGAGCCGGATTTGAAGGATTATATTTATGTATTTGATGTACCGTCCACAGAAACAGAGACCTTAAAACGTTTTGCCCTTTTGGCAGACGGGATTGTAGTCTGGGGTGGTGATGAGGCAGTAGCGGCGGCCAGAAGTATGGCGGGACCGGAGACCAAGATTATTCCCTGGGGACATAAGCTGTCCTTTGCCTATGTCACACCTGCTGCCACAGAAGAACAATTGTATCAGTTGGCAGAGCATATCTGCCGGACCAATCAGGTCCTATGTTCCTCCTGTCAGGGTATTTTTCTGGATACAGAGGATTGGGAAGTGTTGGAGCCGTTTGGACAGCGGTTCTTTGAAAGATTAAAGGCTGCCAATCAACAACTTGGTAAGGCGGATATGGGAATGCGTGGCAAAAATACTATACGGTTGTACAGTGACCGTTTAGAGCAGGCAGTGAATTTCCGGGAGGAAAGGAAACAGGAGCTCCTGTTACAGGGAGAGGGTGTCAGCGTGGTGGTGAAAAAGGACCGGGAACTGGAATTGTCCTATTTATTCCGCAATGTGTGGGTAAAGGCTTTGCCCCACCGGGAAATTATAAGGACTTTAAAGAAACATAAAAATCATCTTCAGACCTGCGGATTGCTCTGTAGTGAAGAAGAAAAAGCAGAATTGGCAGAATTGCTGGCCCGTGCAGGAGTTGTACGAGTTACAGGTAGTGATATGTCCAGAACTGTAGCCGGCGAAGCCCACGATGGCCTCTATCCGTTGCGGGAGTATAGCCGAATGGTGGAGATAGATGGCTAGCACCTATTTCAGGCCATAGAGATGACAATTTTAAAGCCCTATCAACATACATTATAGAAAAACCAGGAGTACATTTCATGGATTTCTATGTGGTAAAAGCGGGAGATACGGTTAATAGCATTGCATCCTTTCTGGGAGTTTCGCCCCAGCGAATTATTTATGATAATCAATTAATTTATCCATATGAGCTTGCCGTAGGGCAGGCTCTTTTGATAGACAGGGGACAGCCCCGGGCGGCGGATACTACCACCATTTCCGTCAGTGGTTATGCGTATACCTTTATCAGTCCCTGGGTATTACGTCAGACATTACCTTTTTTGTCGGAATTGCCCATCTTTTCTTATGGTTTTACTTATGATGGACAGTTGAATCCTCCTTTGTGGGATGATACTTGGATGATTGCTATGGCCCGGGAATATAGCGTACAGCCTATTTTGACCCTGACCCCCTTTGGGGCAGACGGAAACTTTAATAATCAGCTGATCAATTCAGTGGTAAATAATCAAAAGTATATTGATAATCTGATTCAAAATCTATTGAACCTCATGGGACAAAAGGGGTATGTGGGAGTGGATATTGATTTTGAGTTTATTCTGGCCCGGGATCGGGATGCCTTTACGGATTTTGTACGGCAGATTGCAGAAGCCATGGGGGCAAATGGATATCATACTTCGGTAGCCCTGGCGCCTAAGGTGTCGGCGGAGCAGAGAGGACTTCTGTATGAAGGGAAGGACTATCGGGCACTGGGAGAGGTGGCAGACCATCTGCTGCTGATGACCTATGAATGGGGCTATACCTACGGACCGCCCATGGCTGTGGCACCTATTGATCAGGTGCGTCGGGTGGTGGAATATGCAATTACGGAGATTCCAAGAGAGAAGCTGGATTTAGGGATTCCCAATTATGCCTATGATTGGCCACTGCCCTATGAGAGGAGCGTAACCATGGCCCGAACCATCGGTAATGTGGAAGCAGTGCGTCTTGCAGTGGAGCAGGGAGCAGAGATTTTTTTTGATGAAATCGGTCAGACACCCTATTTCCGTTACCGTTCAACAGATGGTGTGGATCATGAGGTGTGGTTTGAAGATGTGCGCAGCTTACAGGCCAAATTCGATCTGATTAAGGAATATCAGTTACGGGGGTGCGGCTATTGGCAGATTATGCAATGGTTCCGTGCCAATTGGTTACTTTTATCTCAGAATTTTTATGTTAGAAAGTGACAGATGCGGGGAAGTAGGGTATACTATACGTGTAGAGAAAACCAAGCGGCACCGAAGGTGACATTTGGTTTTCTCTGCGAATAACGAGCAAGCCGTCTGCGATAGCAGACAATGAGCACGAAGTGCGTGTTTGCGAGTGCGGTTAACTCAGTAGTGGGAGGGCTCCGATATGAGAATGTACGATATCATCATGAAAAAAAGAAATGGTGGCGAATTAACCGAGCAGGAGATTCAATTTTTTATTGAGGGCTATACCAAGGGAGAAATACCGGACTATCAGGTGTCTGCTTTGATGATGGCCATTTATTTTCAGAAGATGACGGAGCCGGAGACTGCCGCTTTGACCTTGGCCATGGCACATAGTGGAGATATGCTGGATTTATCTGAGATTCAAGGCTGTAAGGTGGATAAACACAGTACCGGCGGTGTGGGCGACAAAACATCCTTGGCACTGACTCCCATGGTGGCGGCATGTGGTATTCCCGTGGCCAAAATGAGCGGTCGGGGACTGGGACATACCGGGGGAACCATCGACAAGTTGGAAAGCTTTGCAGGTTTTAACGTAGCTCTTTCCAGAGAACAGTTTATAGAAAATGTGAATAAAATCGGTATCGCCATCATGGGGCAGACGGCGGATTTGGCACCGGCGGATAAAAAGCTTTATGCCCTGCGGGATGTGACTGCCACTGTAGATAATATGTCTCTGATTGCAAGCTCCATTATGAGCAAGAAGCTGGCTGCAGGAGCGGATGCCATTGTACTGGATGTAAAGACCGGTAGTGGTGCTTTCATGAAAACTCTGGAGGATGCAGTGGCGTTGGCAGAAGAAATGGTAAAAATCGGTAACCATGCTGGAAGGAAAACCGTTGCGGTGGTATCCGATATGGACCAGCCCTTGGGTTATGCGGTAGGTAATGCCCTGGAGGTAAAGGAAGCCATTGATACATTAAAAGGACAGGGACCGGCAGATTTTACTGCTTTATGCCTGGAACTGGGCAGTCAGATGCTGGTAGCCGGAGATGCTGCCAAGGATGCAGATACAGCCAAGGCTATGTTGCAACAGGTAATTGCCGATGGCAGTGCATTAAAGAAATTGGCACAGTTTGTGGAGGCCCAGGGAGGCAATCCGGATTGGGTATATCATCCGGAACAGTTGCCTATGGCGGGCCATGTGGTGGATGTGCTTGCACCTGCAGAAGGATATGTGCAGAAAATCACCTGCGATGAAGTGGGTATTTGCTCCTTGATGCTTGGTGGCGGTCGCGAGACCAAGGAATCAGAAATCGACCTGGCTGTAGGGCTGGTACTGAAAAAGAAGGTGGGCGATTATGTGCAGAAGGGTGAAGCTCTGGCACAGCTGCATATCAATGATTTAAGCCGTCAAGAAGCGGTGACCAAGAGATTGCTTGATGCGTATATCATCGGAGAAGAACAACCGGAGAGCAGTCAGTTGATTAAATGTATTGTTTCATAAGAAAAAGGAGCTATTTTAATGACTCCTTTGGCATAAAGGACATACTTCATTTCATACATTGTAGTATGAGAAATAAAAAGAAAACCAAATCAGTTACCAAAGAGGACTTTTTCGGCAAATTGAATTTTCCTCAGGATGTGTGTACCGGTGCCCTGAATGTGACTCTTACGGGGAACCGGGAAGCATGGATTGAAAATTATAAGGGTATTTTGGAATATAGTGAGGACAGGATTCTGCTCCAGTGCAAGAATTGCAGATTAAGCCTGACGGGGAATCATTTGTCCATTGATTATTATACGGATACGGATATGAAAATCATTGGCTATATTTCTGCTTTGCAATATCTGTAATATGAGGAGAGATTGGCCTTGGGTAATGTATTAGGATATGTGAAAGGGACACTTCGGGTGAAACTGACAGGTACAGCACCGGAGCGATTCATCAATTTATGCAGTAAAAATCAGATTGTACTGTGGGATATTGTGCAGGTAATCGATGTATTCTATCTGAATATCAGTCTGGAAGATTTTTATCAGATCAAACCCTTACTTCGAAAGACAGGGACAAAGGTAATCATATTGGAGCGATCCGGATTACCTTTTTTTGTGGACAAAATTAAACGCAGGCAGGCGTTTTTAGCAGGGTTTATCATATG
>JAFUKS010000206.1 GCA_017473445.1 Lachnospiraceae bacterium | reverse complement strand
AGACTCCTGAGGCGATAGCACAGCTGCGGGAATATGCTGCAGACATATTTGTAGTGGCAGCCTTTGGACAGATTTTATCACAGGAAATATTGGATATGCCTAAGTACGGTTGCTTAAATATTCATGCTTCCTTACTTCCCAAGTATAGAGGAGCCTCCCCCATTCAGCATGTGATTATTGAAGGAGAGCAGGAGACCGGTGTTACTATTATGCAAATGAATGCAGGGCTGGATACAGGGGATATGCTGTATAAAGGAACCGTTGTAATTGAAGCAGAGGATACCTTTGAAACTCTCCATGACAAGCTGATGGTATTAGGTGGTGAGACCATTGTAGAGGCGTTAAAACGATTGGAAGCAGGGCAACTGGTGCCTGAAGCACAGGACGATAGTCTCAGTTGTTACGCTCCTCTGATCCGTAAGGAAATGGGGTGTCTTGACTTTACCAAGACTACAGCACAGCTGGATCGTTTGATTAGAGGTATGAATCCCTGGCCCAGTGCTTATACTTATTACCATGGGAAGCAGATGAAGATATGGAAGGCACAGCCGGTATATGACCTTGCAGATGCATCCCTTACCAAAGAGATTTGGAATGGTGCACAGCCGGGAGAGGTGTTGGTAGTGGATAAGAATGCTTTTCTGATAAAAACCTCCGATGGTGCCCTGCGTATTCAGGAGTTACAACTGGAAGGTAAGAAACGAATGAATACCCACGACTTTTTACTGGGAGTAAAGGTGGCTGTTGGGGAACAGTTAGGATAGTTATTTGTTTGATAAAAGGAGAGTCGTATAGGATGATATTGGCATTTGGATATTATGGATTGTTTTGGGACCCCACCTACTGGCTGGTGCTTGTAGGCGCATTGCTGTGCTTGGGTGCCAGTGCTATGGTAAATTCCACCATGGCTCGCTACAGTAAGGTCAGAAATATGCGGGGGATGTCCGGTGCAGATGCAGCCAGAAGGATTCTGGATGCGGAAGGGCTGCACAATGTACAGGTAGAATGTATCAATGGTGGAGACCATTATGATCCCAAAGCGGAAGTAGTCAGATTGTCCACAGCTAATTATCATGGGGCCACAGTGACTGCGGTGGCAGTGGCTGCCCATGAATGTGGTCATGCATTACAGCATGCTCACGGGTATGCACCTTTAAAACTCCGGACCAGTTTGGTGCCGGTGGTAAATATCGGAAGCAGACTGGGACTGCCCTTGATTTTAATAGGCGTGCTTTTAAGCTGGAATCAGACCTTGATTCAGATAGGTATCTGGGCCTTTGCTCTGGCAGTTTTGTTTCAGTTGGTGACTTTGCCTGTGGAATTTAATGCTTCCAGCAGAGCCTTGGTAAAAGCAGAGCAATATGGTCTTTTGACTACAGAAGAAAATGCCGGTGGTAAGAAGGTGCTTCGGGCAGCAGCCATGACCTATGTGGCAGCAGCAGCCTCATCCATCTTACAGCTCCTGCGATTGGTGCTTTTGTTTGGAGGAAATCGTAGAAGGGATGATTAACTGCCATGGCTGAGAATAGTAGAGAGTTAATTTTGGATGCGCTTCTGGAAATGGAGCGCAATCGGGAATATAGCAGTAAGCTCATAAGGGCAGTGCTGGACAAGTATCATTACCTGGATATTCAGGAACGTTCCTTTATGAAGCGTGTGCTGGAAGGGACGGTGGAACGTCAGATAGAGCTGGACTTTTATCTGAACCATTTTTCTACCGTTCCGGTAAATAAAATGAAACCACTGATCCGTTGTCTTATGCGTATGAGTGTATATCAATTATTGTATATGGATGCGGTGCCGGACAGTGCTGTCTGCAATGAGGCATGCAAGCTGGCGCAGAAGCGGAAGTTTTCCAATCTGAAGGGCTTTGTAAACGGGGTATTGCGTAAGATTGCCCGGGAAAAGGAGCAGTTACCTTTACCCGATAGAAAAACCAACGCCGGACAATATTTGTCCGTAAAATATTCCATGCCTTTATGGCTGGTAGAAAAATGGCTGGCACAGTATGGCAGGGAACGTGTAGAAAGTCTGCTGGGAGGATTGTTACAAATTCATCCCGTATCCTTACGGTTTCGTAGTGACCTGCCGGAAGAAAAACGCCGGGAGTATGTGACTGCTATGGAAGAGCGTGGAGCAGTATTGTGTCAGAGCAGATATTTGCCCTATGTATATACAGCTACCAATACGGACTATATCGGTGAACTTCCCGGATTTGCAGAAGGGGCTTTTGTGGTGCAGGATGTAAGTTCTGCCCTGGCAGTGGAGGCAGCAGGTATAGAACCTTCTGATTTTGTACTGGATGCCTGTGCAGCCCCCGGTGGCAAGACCATGCTGGCTGCAGAAAAGGCCCGTCGGGTATTGTCCAGGGATGTATCCTATGAAAAATTGGATTACATACAGGAGAATCTGGAACGTATGCAGCTGGTCAATGTGGATACGCAGGTGTACGATGCCAGATGCCGGGATGAACAATATGTGAGCCGGGCGGATGTGTTACTGCTGGATGTACCCTGTTCAGGCCTGGGCATCATTGGAAAGAAAAGAGATATTAAGTACAATGTGACACCGGAGAGTCTGGCATCTATTGCACAGCTTCAAAAAGAGATTGTCACAAACAGCTGGGAGTATGTACGACCCGGCGGCATTCTATTATATAGTACCTGTACCATTCATGAGGAAGAAAATCAAAAGCTGGTACAGTGGATTACGGAGCAGTTTCCCTTTGAACCGGTAAGCTTAGAAGGAAGGATTCCGGCTTTGCTGTGGCAGGAAAAGGAAAAGCTGGACAAGGAGTCTTCTTCTCAAAAAGTAGCATATCGGGCAATCAAGGATTGTATGGTGCAATTGTTGCCCGGGGAGATGGAAGCGGATGGTTTTTTCTTTGCAGTGCTTCGTAGAAGGAAAGGATAACCCTGTGGAAAAGACGGATATCAAAGCATTGTCCCTAGCGGAGCTGACAGAGGAGTTGGCCGCTTTAGGAGAAAAAGGATTTCGGGCAAAGCAAATATATGAATGGATGCATGTAAAACTGGCAGAGAGCTTTGATGAAATGAGTAATTTGTCTAAGGCTTTGCGGGCAAGATGTAAGGAGCATTTTCACTATACTGCACTGGAAATAGTACAGGTGCAGGAGTCTCAACTGGATGGTACACGCAAGTATTTGTTCCGGCTGGAGGATGGAAATGTGGTGGAAAGCGTGTGGATGAAATACAAGCATGGCAATAGTGTGTGTATTTCTTCTCAGGTGGGCTGCCGCATGGGGTGTCGTTTCTGTGCTTCTACTTTGGATGGGCTGGAGAGAAATCTACTCCCTTCAGAGATGCTGGAGCAGATATATGCAATTACGCGGCATACGGGGGAGAGAGTATCCAATGTGGTAGTGATGGGTACCGGAGAGCCTATGGATAATTATGAGCATCTGCTGACCTTTTTACGGCGACTCACGGAAGAAGGCGGATTGCATATCAGTCAGCGGAATGTGACTGTGTCCACCTGTGGTTTGGTGCCTCAGATGCGGCGGTTTGCAGACGAGAAATTGCAGGTGACCCTGGCACTCTCCTTACATGCTACTACCGATGAAAAACGCAGGGCATTAATGCCCATTGCCAACCGTTATTCCATTAAAGAGTTAATGGATGCCTGCGGATATTATTTTCAGCAGACCGGACGCCGGATTACCTTTGAGTACAGTCTGGTAGGTGGTGTCAATGATACGGATGAGGATGCAACCCAGCTTGTGGCACTGGCCCGTCCGCTGAACTGTCATATTAATCTCATTCCGGTGAATCCTATTAAGGAACGGGATTATGTACAATCCGAGAATGAACGGATTCAGGCGTTTAAGAATAAATTAGAGAAAAATCATATCAATGTAACCGTGCGACGTGAAATGGGGCGGGATATTGATGGTGCCTGCGGCCAGCTGAGACGTAAATATATTGAAAAATAGGTAAGAGGGCTGTTGCTTGCCCTTTTGTCCTTGCTGTGATACAATGAAAACTATTCAGAGCCTCACAAAGGCGATTTTGCGAATGGGCTCTGAATCGTTTTTCGGAGTTTAGCTCTGAATAGTTTTAATATATGGAGGAAAGAGAAATGCTGGAAGCATTTTCCATATCCGATATTGGTAGAAAAAGACAATTGAATCAGGACTATGTATATATGTCAGAGACTTCTGTGGGCACCCTTCCCAATTTGTTTATCGTGGCAGATGGTATGGGCGGTCATAATGCAGGAGACTATGCATCCAAGATTACCGTGGAGACAATTTTAAGTGAAGTCAGTCTCAGTAATGAAACCAATCCGGAAAAGCTTTTGCGGGATGCAATTACCAGAGCCAATGAGCTGGTGGTTGCTGTTGCTTCCCGGGCGGCAGATTTGGCTGGTATGGGGACCACGGTGGTGGCGGCTACCTATAAAGACAGGGTGCTTAAAGTAGCTAATGTGGGTGACAGCCGTTTATATGTGGTGCATGACAACGGAATTGAGCAGATTACAAAGGACCATTCTCTGGTAGAGGAGATGGTGCGTCTTGGGGGAATCGCTAAGGGTGATGCAAGGAATCATCCGGATAAAAATATCATTACCCGGGCAGTAGGTGGCAAGGATACGGTAGAGGCGGATTTCTTTACTGTGGAATTGCAGGATAAGGATACCGTTCTTATGTGCTCTGATGGTTTGACAAACATGCTGGAGGATGAAGAGATTTACAGCATATTGAAATGCGAAAGAAGTATCCGGGAGAAAGCGCAGGAATTGGTGGATAAAGCCAATGAGAAGGGCGGAAAGGACAATATTTCCGTTATTCTGATAGCTCCCTTCGCAGCGGACAATCAGTAGTAGTTGTTTAGAAAGGTATGGTTTAAAATGGTCAAGATAGGTATGATGATAGGCGACCGTTATGAGATTTTAGAAAAAATCGGTACCGGCGGCATGTCAGATGTATATAAAGCCAAATGTCATAAATTGAATCGATATGTTGCAGTGAAGGTGCTGAAGCAGGAGTTTTGTGAAAATGCAAATTTTGTTTCTAAGTTCCGTATTGAGGCACAGGCGGCAGCAGGATTAATGCATCCCAACATTGTAAATGTATATGATGTGGGAGAAGAAGGGGATATCCACTACTTTGTAATGGAACTGGTAGAGGGTATTACCTTGAAAAAATATATTGAAAAGAAAGCACGTTTATCCTATAAAGAAGCGGTAAGCATTGCTATCCAGGTAAGTATGGGTATTGATGCTGCTCATAACAATCACATTATTCACAGAGATATTAAGCCGCAGAATATTATTATTTCCAAGGATGGCAAGGTAAAGGTTACTGATTTTGGTATTGCCAAGGCAGCTACCAGTAATACCATTACTTCCAATGTGATGGGTTCCGTGCATTATACTTCACCGGAGCAGGCCAGAGGCGGCTATAGCGACGAAAAGAGTGATATCTATTCCCTGGGTATTACGCTTTTTGAAATGCTTACGGGCAGAGTCCCCTTTAATGGAGAAACTACGGTAGCCATTGCTATTAAACATATTCAGGAAGAGTTACCCTATCCTTCTGATTTTGTACAGGAAATTCCTGTTTGTGTGGAAAATATTGTGCTTAAGTGTTGTCAGAAATCACCGGACAGACGTTATCAGAATATGACGGAGCTGATTAAGGATTTAAAACAATCCCTGGTCCATCCGGAGGATGATTTTGTGGTTTTGGCCAATCCCGATACGGAAGGTGGTACCCGTGCCATTTCCGATGGTGATATGGCACAGATAAAAAAGAAAACGGCCTATGGTGAAGAGGGAGAAGGAGAATTCACCGGTACCATGCGTTTGCGTACCGAAGAGCTTCATAACCGCTATGGGGATGAGGATGTGGAAGAAGAGGGGAACTATAATCCACGTATGGAAAAGATAACCACATGGCTGACCATAATTGGTGGTGTGGTGATTTGTATTATTATACTGATTTTGGCCCTAAAGGTATTTGCTGGAATGGGCGATGAGGATTCCAAATTACCCACCAGTCCTGTGATTCCTACGCAGCAGGAGAGCCAGGAAACTACTGATACAACGGAAACGGAGACGAAGGTAACCATGCCTAAGGTGGTGGGGCTGCCTGTAGATGAGGCACGGATGAAGCTGAAGGGATTACGTTTGGAGCCCAGATTGGAATATGAAGAGTCCGAAACCGTAGAAAAGGATATTGTTATCCGCACAGATATTGGTGTAGGTGCAAGCATTCCGGAGGGTACCGAGGTAACTCTTACCATTAGTGCAGGGACCAAGGGAATCGAGGTACCCTATGTCCAGAATCTCAGTTACGATGCTGCATACAGCAAATTAACCGCAGAAGGATTTTTGGTAAACCGGGCTGATAATTACTCCTCCACCGTAGAAAAGGGCTATGTAATTTCCCAAAGCCCCTTAAACGGACAGAAGGTGCCGGAGGGCAGTGTAATTACGCTTACGGTAAGTCTGGGTAAAGAAAAGGTGAAGGTACCCAAGCTGGTAGGAATGACCGGTAGTGACGGTATGGCTTTGATTACTGCAAACGGGCTGAAGGTAGGCGAGGTATCCTACATTTACAGTAGTGATGTGGCAGAGGGCTATATCTGTTATCAGAGCTATTCTGCGGATACCTATGTGGATCCCGGTACTGCGATAGATATTAAGGTAAGTCAGGGAGCACAGCCTGTCACCTATAAATATAATGGAGTAATTTCAGCACTTACGGTGGAAGAGGCACCGGATTATGTGTCCGGTAGTGAGGTGGCTTTAAAAATGGTGGCAGATGACGGACAGGTACTTTTGGAGACCAATACCAATACTTTTCCTCATCCGGTAAATTGCTATGGCATTAATGTACCCACCGGTACATTGACCATGACTTACAAGGTGACCAAGGAAAGCACCATTACCACTGACCCTGAGACTGGTGAGACGGTTACGACTCCCGGAGAAACAGTTGCCAAAACAGTTACCAGAAAGATTGAATTTGTACGAGAGTAATTTATGCAGGGGAAAATAGTCAAAGGAATTGCCGGATTTTATTATGTACACACGGCAGAAAACAATATTTACGAATGTAAGGCCAAGGGCGTGTTCCGTAAGGACGGCAGAAAACCGCTGGTGGGCGATGATGTGGAATTGGAGGTTCTGGACGAAGAAAAGCTTCTGGGTAATATCCGGGAGCTTTTACCCCGTACCAGTGAGTTGATACGACCGGCGGTGGCTAATGTGGATCAGGCTTTGGTGATTTTCTCCATTGTAAAACCTCAGCCCAATCTAAATCTCTTGGATAGGTTTCTGATTATGATGGAACAGCAGGGAATTCCCTGTATCATCTGTTTCAACAAGTTGGATATTGATGAAGAGGGCGCAGGACAACGGTATGAGGAGATTTATCGCAGCTGCGGTTATCAGACCATACAGGTTAGTGCCAAAATTTGGTCCGCAGGAAAACAGTCAGGAGAAACGGCAGATAAGGGTAACATTCAAAACACATCCGGTGGCAGTATGGAACGGCTGATGACCCTTCTGCAGGGTAAAACCACTACGGTGGCGGGACCCAGCGGTGTGGGCAAGTCTTCGTTGATAAATTGTCTCCAGCAGAACCGTGTCATGGAGACGGGGGGGATCAGTACCAAGATTGAGCGTGGAAAACATACCACCAGACATTCGGAATTGATTGCGATTTCTGAAGATACTTATATTCTGGATACCCCTGGTTTTAGTTCCCTATCCTTATTCGATATGGACAAGGAGGAACTGGCGGGCTTTTTCCCGGAGTTTGTACGGGAGGAGCAATATTGCAAGTTTGCGGGGTGCTCCCATATTCATGAGCCCGTATGCGGTATTCGGGATGCTGTGGCAGAGGAGCGTATCAGTAAAGAACGTTATGAAAATTACTGCCTCTTATATGAGGAGTTAAAGAATGTGAATCCCTACAAAGGAAAAAACTTTAGCTCTGAAAAAGAAGGAAAAAGAAGATAGAGAGTCATTATGGGATAAGGCTGGGAAAGGGAACAAAAGAATGTTTATAAAATTACAATCTACGAAAGAAAAATTTTGGGCTGCTTTTGGATTTTCGGCTTTATTTTATCTGATGGCACATGGTTATCGTTTTATGAACACCGCCTTTTCGGGGGATTCCTTGATTACGGTACACCAAAATGATGCGGCGTGGGAGATTGCACTGGGAAGATATGTACAGCCATTATTGATCATGTTCCGCGGAAGCTTGGAAAGCTCTTATTTGATATGTATGATATCGCTTATTTTCATGGGATTGTCAGCCTACCTGATAGTGGATTTTCTGGAAATTGAAAAGCTGTTTTCGGTGATAGCAATATGTGCAGTGCTGACCTGCAATTTAACGGTGACCGCTACCAATGCCACGTATTTAGGATATTCTGATTTTTATATTATTGCCTTGTTTTTATCCGTGGCAGGAGTATGGCTTCTAAAAAAGGATAACCTTTTATGTATTCTATCGGGGACCTTTATTCTGGGGATGTCTATGGGAACCTATCAAGCCTATATTTGTGTATCCATTGGCTTGGTAATGATATACTATATTTTTGAAATGCTGAAGGCACCGGATTTTAAAAAGACTGCAACCAGCGTCATTAAGTATTTTTGTGCATTTCTGGGAGCTGCAGTTATCTATTTTGTCATATGGAAGCTGTTCCAGCATGTATTTGGAATATGGACGGCTGATTCCTATAATGGAATGGCGGGGATAGGCGACTATTCTACAGTTTCTCTGGGGACGGTCCTGACGGATACATATAGAAAGGTGTTGCAATATTTTTGGGAGGTATCTCCCTTTGCTACAGTGACTTATCATGGAAAGAATCTGAGCCTGTGCTGGATATATCTACAGCGCTTATGTAATGTGGCTGTGGTTGCTTTGACTATTGGAATATTGGTATGGAGGAATCGAAAGGTGCAAACCGCCCTGTGGCATAAGCTGACACAGGGATTGCTTCTGCTGATATTTCCTATGGGAATCAATTTTATTTCCCTGCTTACCAAGGGAATGCAGCATACTCTGATGATTTATGCTTTTGTGTTGGTATATGTTTTGGCGGTGAAGGCTACGGATGATGCGGATATCGAGCAAAAGACAGTAAAATCTATTTCCCCCAAGGCGGTTCCCCGGATAGCAGTTTTGTTATTTTTGGGGGTATTGACCTGGTCCAATATTGTATATGCTAATCAGGTATATCTGAAAAAAGAACTGCAGGACAAGGCAGCACTGTCCCGGTTGACCCGTATTGTACAAGAGATTGAAACTATGGAAGGGTATATTCCGGGGGAGACATCGGTTGCATTTTTCGGGTCCTTTGAAAGGAACCCGCATATGGCGGAAGCGGAAGCTTTCAAAGAAATTTTGCCTTACGGCATGGGAAAAACCGCTCTTACCTATGAAGGAACTTATTATGCTTATCTGAATTATATTATGGATGTGAAGATGAAGTTTGTACAGGTAAGTGATGCGGATGAACGGATTAAGCAGATGCCCTGTTATCCGGAAAGGGGCTCTGTAGTGTATGTGGATGACACCGTAGTGGTGAAAATTTCCGAAATCAATTAACAAGTAAGATACACAGATTATTTAGGATGTGTAAGATAAAGGAGAACGATTATGAAACTAGGTATCGTAGGTCTTCCCAATGTGGGAAAAAGTACCCTATTTAACTCATTAACCAAGGCAGGTGCAGAGTCTGCCAATTACCCTTTTTGTACCATCGACCCCAATGTGGGTATTGTGGCGGTGCCCGATGAGAGATTGAAGCTGCTGGGAGATATGTACAAGTCCAAAAAGGTAACCCCTGCAGTCATTGAATTTGTGGACATTGCAGGTCTGGTAAAGGGTGCATCTAAGGGGGAAGGTCTGGGCAACCAGTTCCTGAGCAATATCCGTGAAGTGGATGCCATTGTACATGTGGTACGTTGCTTTGAGGATACCAATGTGATTCATGTGGATGGTAGTGTGGATCCTCTGCGTGATATTGAAACCATTAATTTGGAGCTTATTTTTTCTGATTTGGAGATTTTGGAAAGAAGAAATGCCAAGGTGGTAAAGGCTGCCCGTATGGACAAGACACTGGCCAAGGAAGAAGCCCTGCTGGCTCGTATTAAGGAGCATTTGGAGGCAGGAAAGATGGCCAAGAGTCTGGAAGTGGATGATGAGGACGAATTGGCAATCCTGCGCGGATATAATCTGCTTACCTATAAGCCTGTGATTTATGCAGCAAATGTGGCAGAGGATGATTTGGCAGACGATGGTCAGTCCAATGAAATGGTAGCCAGGGTAAGAGAATTTGCAGCAGGTGAAGGCAGTGAAGTATTTGTCATCTGTGCCCAGATTGAACAGGAGATTGCAGAACTGGATGATGATGAAAAGGCAATGTTTTTGGAGGATTTGGGTATTGCCCAGTCCGGTCTGGAAAAGCTGATTGCTGCCAGCTATTCCCTGCTTGGTCTTATGTCCTATTTGACCGCAGGAGAGGATGAGACCAGAGCATGGACCATTAAGATTGGTACCAAGGCACCTCAGGCGGCAGGCAAGATTCATTCTGACTTTGAGAGGGGATTTATTAAGGCAGAGGTAGTAAATTATAAGGATCTGCTGGAGCATGGTTCCCTGGCAGCAGCCAGAGAAAAGGGTCTGGTAGGCATGGAAGGTAAGGAATATGTGGTACAGGACGGAGATGTGATTCTGTTCCGCTTTAATGTATAGTTTGTAGCGGGATTTTCCTTTGAGATAAAGGGAGTTAGGAAGGGATAGTAAATGAATACAATGGATATTGCGTTTCCCAATTTGGGAATCTATTTTGAAAACGTACCCCGTTTCTTTGAGGTATTTGGTTTTAAAATTGCATTTTATGGACTGATTATCGGTATTGGTATTATGCTGGGGATATGGTTGGCAGCATGGGATGCAAAGAAAATGGGTCTGAATCCTGAGGTAATATGGGATTTTGCCATATATGCCGTAATATTCTCCATTATCGGAGCCAGATTATATTATGTTGCGTTTTCCTGGGATTTGTATAAGAATGATTTATTGAGCATATTAAATACCAGAAACGGCGGTATGGCTATCTATGGCGGAGTCATTGGTGCATTCCTGACGTTATTTATATTTAGCAAGCTAAAGAAGGTTAGAGCCCTCCAAATTGGTGACAGTGGTGTGCTGGGACTGATTCTGGGACAGTGTCTGGGCCGTTGGGGGAACTTTATGAACAGAGAAGCTTTCGGAGAATATTCTGATGGATTCTTGGCCATGAGATTACCCATTGATGCGGTACGTTCCCATGAGATTACGGACAATATAGCCGCCCACATCGAGGAAGGGGCTAATTATATTCAGGTGCATCCTACCTTTTTGTATGAGAGTCTTTGGAATTTGTTGCTTTTAGTATTGTTACTATTTTACAGACAGCACAAGAAATTCCATGGTGAGATTTGTCTGCTGTATTTAGGAGGATACGGTCTGGGCAGATTTTGGGTAGAGAGCTTACGTACGGATCAGCTATTGGTACCCGGTACTTCAATAGCAGTATCCCAGGTGGTGGCACTTGTTTGCGTAAGTATTGCCCTTATCGGTGAAATTGTGACCCGTATCCGCATAAAACAGGGAAAAGTGGAGGCGTTTTCCTATACCGGACCCTATGTGGAGCCTCCGAAAACGGAAAAAACACAAGAAAATTAAAAATTTTTTAAGAATTTATAAATCATACAAGTAGTAACAAGGTGATAAAACGATACAATATATTGTGCTTTTAACGCCCCACAGGCTTCTGTGGGGCGTTTTTTTGCGCTTTTTTGGAAAAATGTACCGAACAATAATGCTTGCCAAATTCCCATTTTTATATTAAAATTAACTCAAAAGTGGGGGAAAGTGGTGGCAAAGTACCACAAAGTGGAGGAAAATGGTTTCCCCGGACGACAGGTGGTGATTGTGATGTTTATGGGCGAATACAATCATACATTGGACGTGAAAGGCAGGTTGATCATACCTTCTAAATTCCGAGATACACTGGGAGAAAGCTTTATTGTAGCAAGAGGTATGGATGGCTGCTTATTTGTGTACTCCAATGACGCCTGGAATGACATTCACATGAAAATCAAAGAGCTTCCTTCACTGACCAATAAGGAGTCCAGACACTTTTCTCGTTTTCTGCTGGCCGGTGCCTCTGAGGTAGAGGTGGACAAGCAGGGAAGAATCCTGGTGCCCCAGAATCTGCGTGAGTTCGCAGGGCTTGATAAGGATGTGGTATTGGTAGGCGTAGGCGACCGTATCGAAATCTGGAACAAGGAGAAATGGGACGATATCAATCTGGCAGACAATATGGATGAAATAGCAGCTGCCATGGAGAGACTGGGACTGAGCATCTAGGAAGGATACGAGAATGGAATTTAATCATTATTCGGTATTACTACAAGAGACCATAGAGGAATTACAAATTAAGCCTGACGGTATTTATGTGGACGGCACTTTAGGCGGCGGTGGACATTCCAAAGAAATTGCAAAGCAGCTTACCACCGGACATTTATACGGGTTTGATCAGGATGATGCAGCAATTGCTGCTGCGGGAGAACGGCTGAAGGATTACCAGGACCGGGTAACCATTATCAGAAATAACTATTGTAATGCCCGTGCTGCTCTTTATGAGCTGGGCATAGAAGGTGTAGATGGTATTGTTTTGGATTTGGGCGTGTCTTCCTACCAGTTAGATACAGAAGAGAGAGGTTTTTCCTACCGCTTCGATGCTCCTCTGGATATGCGTATGGATCGGAGACAGCAGCTGACTGCCCGGGATATTGTAAACGGGTATGCAGAGATGGAGTTGTTTCGTATTATTCGTGATTACGGTGAGGATCAATTTGCAAAGAATATTGCTAAGCATATCGTAAAAGCAAGAGCAGAGGGTCCCATTGAAACTACCTTTCAGTTAAATGAAATTATCAAAGCGGCCATTCCGGCGAAGATGCGTCAGAATGGCCACCCCTCCAAGCAAACCTTCCAAGCCATTCGGATTGAATGCAACCGGGAGCTGGAGGTGCTTCGTAATTCCCTGGATGAGTTTATTGAACTTTTGAATCCCGGGGGACGGCTTTGTATTATAACCTTCCATTCTCTGGAAGACCGTATTGTCAAAACCGCTTTTAAGAAAAATGAAAATCCTTGTACTTGTCCTCCGGAATTTCCGGTATGTGTATGCGGGCAAAGATCCAAGGGCAGGAACATCAGCAGAAAGCCCATACTTCCGGGAAAAGAAGAATTGGAAGTAAACAGCAGGTCCAAGAGTGCCAAGCTTAGGGTCTTTGAAAGAAATGAAGAGGAGTAGACAAGCACTCCTATAGAAAGGCATGGTTATTAACATGGCAGTGAATCAAAGAAATGTTAAAAACACAAGAAAAGTTAATAATGTGCAAAGTACTTATGTTTATGGTAACACTGTAAGAAAGCTGCAGGTAGCGGAGCCTTATGAGGCCCCTTCCCGGAAACCTCAAAGGGGTGCAAGGAAGCAAGCCAGGACCCACGCTACCATGAGCGTATTTCACATGCTGGTCATGCTCACGGCGTTGGCCATTTGTGCAGTGATTTTAGTAAATTACATCCAATTACAGGCTGATTTGACCAATACCATCAAAACAGTGGCCACCTTGGAAAACCAAGTGAATAGCCTGAGATTGGAAAACGAAGATACCTACCATCGAATTATGAATAGTGTGGATTTGGAGGAAATCAAGAGAATTGCCATTGGGGAGTTGGGAATGACTTACGCAAGTGATGGTCAAATAATAACCTATGTACCTGCGGAGAATGATTATATGAGGGGAGTTGCAGAATAATCATTCAGTTAGGAGAGTCCTATGAGAGAGCGTAATAACGCAGCACCCCGGAGCAAGGATGCCGGGAGAGCGGCCAAGCAAGGGAAAAGAAAAAATAAAGTGAGAAGTATTATACGTAAGAAGCTGGTGGTATTCTATCTGGGAATACTGCTGGCTTTTGCCGGATTAATGCTGCGTCTTATTTATATTGCCAATGAAGAGGGCACAGATTATCAGAAAAAGGTTTATGCACAGCAAAAATATGATTCCAGCACCATTCCCTACAGAAGAGGTGCCATAGTGGATGCCAATGGTTCGGTGCTGGCTGTCAGTGAAAAGGTATATAATCTGATTATTGATGCAAAGGTCATGCGGGATAAGGATAATATTTATGTGGAGCCTACCCTGGCAGCCTTGGATCAGTATTTTGATTTGGATATCAATGTGATACGGGAATATGTGATGAGCCATGGGGAATCTTCCTGGTATGTGGCTCTTCGGAAACTAACCTATGAAGATAAGCTAGGGTTTGAATTGGCCCGGGAAGAGAATTCTAATATCAAAGGTGTATGGTTTGAAGAGGAGTATAAGAGGGTATATCCAAATGGTTCCCTGGCAGCGGATGTAATCGGTTTTGCCAATGCAGATAATCAGGGAAGCTATGGGCTGGAGGAATACTATAACGATTCATTGAATGGAATTGCAGGCCGGTCTTATGGATATTTAAGCGAGGATGAGACACTGCAGCGTACCATCAAGGCGGCGGTGGATGGAAATACTGTTCACAGTACCATTGATATTACGGTGCAGGGAATTATAGAAAAGTATTTGCGCCAGTTTCAGGAACAATACAAGGATAATTACCGCGTCGGAAACGGTGCGGAAAATATCGGTTGTATCGTAATGGAGGTGGATACCGGAAGAGTGTTGGGAATGGCCAGCTATCCTACCTATAATCTGAATGATGTGCGTAATACCCAAAGTCTTATCGGTTCTCCCTTGGTAGAGGAAATTGTAAATGCTGCCGGCTATACGGAAGTACGTAAAACCAATACGGTCATTGATGAAGCAGTATTAAGTACCCTTACGGATAAACAGATTTATACCAATCTAAATTATTTATGGAAAAATTATTGCATTACCGGTACCTATGAGCCCGGTTCTACCATAAAGCCCTTTACCGCTGCGGCGGCTTTGGAGCAGGGAGTTATTAATAACAATACGGTATTTACCTGCAACGGACATTTGGAAATCGGTGGACACAAGATACATTGTCACAATACCTATGGAGACGGAGAAGTATCTGTCAAAAATGCCATTGCCTGGTCCTGTAATGTGGCTCTGATGAAAATGGGACAGGCTCTGGGAGCAGAAGAATTCAGTGCATATCAGGAATTGTTTAATTTTGGCTTGAAAACCAATATTGATTTAGCCGGCGAGGCCAGAACAGATACTCTGGTATATCCTGCGGAGGAGATGAAGTCTGCGGATCTTGCAACCAATACCTTTGGTCAAAACTTCAATACCACCATGATACAGGTACTCAGTGGCTATTGTGCGTTGGTAAACGGCGGCTATTATTATGAACCCCATATGGTGGACAAAATAACCAATGGGGATGGTGCAACGGTGAAAAATATAGAGCCCAGATTACTGAAGCAGATTGTATCAGGAGAAACCTCGGATTTAATCAGGTCTTATTGTAATGCGGTGGTTATGAAAAAAAATGATACCCGAATTACGGGAAGGACAGCCCGCCCTGCAGGCTATGCCATTGGCGGCAAGACCGGTACGGCTCAGACCCTGCCCAGAGGAAATGATGAGTATGTGGTTTCCTTTATAGGACATGCACCGGCAGATAATCCGGAGATTGCTATTTATGTGGTTGTAGACAGAGCCAATGCAAAAAAACAGGATGATGCAAAGTTTGCCACAGGCATTGTGAGAAATGTGCTGACAGAGGTTTTGCCCTATCTGAATATTTATATGACGGAAGAATTATCCGAAAAGGAGTTACAGGAGCTTGCAGCTTTGAATCTGGCCAATACCAATCAGTATGTATCTAAGCCGGAGGATGAGAATCTGGAACAACTGGAAACAGAGGAAAAGGACGATACAGATGAGGAAGCGGCTGTAAATACAGTACCCATTTGGATGACTTTTCCGATTGATCCGGAGACCGGATATAGAGTGGATCCTAACACGGGAGCCAAGATAGATGCGGACACAGGAGACCCCATAGAGGGTCGCCAGGATGCTCTTAGGGAATAAGAACAAGAGCAGAGGAATAGAGTATAACAAGAAGTATTGGCAGGTTTTGTTATGCTGTTTCCGAATAAAGTATATCATCGGCGCAATATATTGACCTTTTTTCTGGGCTGTGTGTTGGTGTTTATGGTATTAATGGGAAGACTGGTCTATCTGATGGTTTGGGAAAACCAGTACTATTCAGAGCAGGCTACGGATTTACATGAGAGAGAGAGAAGTATAAAGGCAGATCGGGGCTTGATTTTGGACAGAAATGGTAAGGTGCTGGCCAGTAACCGCTCTGTCTGTACTGTTTCTGTGGTACATAATCAGATAACCGAGCCGGAGACGGTTATCCGGGAACTATGTAAGTATCTGGATTTATCAGAAGAATATGTGCGTAAAAGAGTAGAAAAGTATTCCTCTATGGAGCGGATACAAAGCAATGTGGATATTGAAATCGGCGATCAGATAAGGCAGCTGCATTTAGACGGTGTAAAGGTGGATGAGGATTATAAAAGACATTATCCCTATGGCACGCTGGCCAGTAAGGTGCTGGGGTTTACCGGTAGTGACAATCAAGGAATCCTGGGACTGGAGGTAAAATACGATCAATATCTTCAGGGGACACCGGGAACTATTTTGACAGTAACCGATGCCAAGGGAATGGAAGTGGAGGGAATCAGTGAACGACGGATTGAACCAATCAGTGGAAACTCTCTACAAACCAGTCTGGATATCAATATCCAGTCTTATGCTACCCAGCTGGCTTATCAGGTCAAGGACAGTAAACAAGCAGACAGCGTGTCTATTATAGTGATGGACCCGCGAAGTGGGGAAATTTTGGCCATGGCAGATGTGTCGGAATATGATTTGAACGATCCCTTTGTATTGCCGGTAGATACACCGGAAGGATTGTCCGCTGCAGAAAAGCAAAATGTATTAAATGGAGTCTGGAGAAATACCTGTATCAATGATACCTATGAGCCGGGCTCTGTCTTTAAAATCATAACTGCGGCGGCAGGCTTGGAAGAAGGTGTGGTTACCTGTGATTCCCGGTTTTACTGCCCGGGATATATTATTGTAGGGGATAGAAAAATCCGTTGTCATAAGGTGCAGGGACATGGGTCAGAGGATTTTGTGTTAGGAACTATGAATTCCTGTAACCCGGTATTTATCAGTACGGGACTTTCCTTGGGCGTGGACAGATATTATGAATATTATAAGCAGTTTGGTTTGCTGAATAAAACAGGTATTGATTTACCGGGAGAAGCAGGTACTATTATGCATAAGCCGGAGAATATGGGAGAGGTGGAACTGGCTACTGTGGCCTTTGGGCAATCCTTCCAGATTACACCAATACAAATGCTGGCTACAGCTGCATCTTTAGTAAATGGTGGCAAACGAATTACACCTCATTTTGGGGTGCAAATTGTAGAGGAATCCGGAAAAACCATAAAACTGCATTATGAGTCGGAAAACAGGATATTAAGTGAGGATACCTCAGGGACATTGCGGGAAATATTGGAACAGGTGGTTAGTGAAGGAACCGGTAAAAATGGGAAGGTTGAAGGCTATCTGGTGGGAGGCAAGACAGCCACCAGTCAGACCCTGCCCAGAGGAAGTGGCAGATATATTGCTTCCTTTTTGGGCTTTGCTCCTGCAGATGACCCGCAGGTCATTGCCATTGCCATTGTAAATAATCCCAAGGGTATCTATTATGGTGGACAGGTGGCAGCACCCATTGTGCGGCAGTTGTTTGAAAATATTCTTCCGTATTTGGAGGTAAAGGAGTATAATCAATAAAGATTTTGGAGGCAAAGGTATTGGAAGAAAAAAGAAGAGCCCGAAGAAAAGAAAAAAATGAATACTTTTTTGATTATAGCCTTTTGTTTTTGCTTTTGTTTTTATTGGGATTTGGCTTGATTATGATTTATTCTGCCAGCTCCTATGAGGCATTTCAGGCGTATCAGGATGCAGCACATTATCTGAAAAAGCAGCTGGTAGCTATTTGCGTAGGGCTGGTAGCTATGGTGGCAGCCACCAGGATTCCATTGGGATTTTGGCGGTATGTAGCTTATGCCAGCTATGGTGTATCAATTGTTTTGATTTTATTGGTGAAATCCCCCCTGGGTGTACAGTCCCATGGTGCCTATAGATGGATTGGTATTCCGGGTACTGGCTTTAATCTGCAGCCTGCGGAGGTGGCTAAGATTGCCGTAATATTGGTGTGTGCTTTACTGCTCAGTAATATGAAGGAAAATGTGAAAAGGTGGGGAGCATGGATTTTCATGATGATAGTACCCCTACCCTTGGCAGCATTGATTTATTTTGTTACAGATAACTTAAGCTCGGCAATCATTGTGATAGCCATTGCCTGGGTGATGATTTTTATCTCCAGCCCGACCTTTATGCGTTATGTGGTAATGGGCGGAGGCGCTCTGAGCGGAGCAGCAGCAATTGTATTTTATGTGGTGCAGAAGGCACAGCAGCCGGTACAGGAAGGGGAGAGTCAGAACTTCCGATTCGGACGTATTTTGGCTTGGCTGGACCCGGAAGCAGCTTCCAGAGGACAGGGGTTCCAGACGGTTCAGGGACTATATGCTATCGGCAGTGGTGGTATCTGGGGCAAGGGCCTGGGAGAAAGTATCCAGAAAATGGATTTTGTGCCGGAAGCCCAGAACGACATGATTTTTTCTATTATTTGTGAGGAATTAGGACTTTTTGGCGGCGGTGCGGTGATTATTCTGTTTATCATGCTGTTATGGCGAATGATGCGGATTGCCACCAATGCCAGAGATAATTTCAGTGCATTATTGGTGACAGGTGTTATGGCGCAGATTGCAGTACAGGCCATACTGAATATTGCAGTTGTGACCAATACCATTCCCAATACCGGTGTGTCTTTGCCGTTTATCAGCTATGGTGGTACCTCGGTGGTATTTTTATTGGCAGAGATGGGCATTGTATTTGGGGTGGCCGGCAGAATTTTACAAAAGGATATGAGATAAAATATGCCATGCACCAAACCCTTAAGCACACATAGAATAGAATAACAGAGCTATTTCAGGTGATGCCTATGGATTCTATTCAGGTGCAGGGTGGCACCGGTCTGCAGGGAACCGTACGTATTCAAGGTTCTAAGAATGCGACCCTTCCCATATTGGCGGCTACTTTATTAACCGGTGATGAGTCATACATAGGGAATTGTCCCAGAATCACAGATGTATACCATATGGAAAATCTGCTCAGATGTCTGGGATGTAAAGTAAATTGGGAAAATCATGGACTGCGAATTCAGTCTTCGTCCATATGTGAAAATGATATGCCCGCGGAAGCAATTAAATCAATGCGTTCCTCCGTGTTTTTGCTAGGTGCGTTAATCGGAAGATGCGGCAGGATTACATTGGATTATCCGGGAGGATGTGTCATAGGAGAACGTCCCATTAATTGGCATATGTCAGCACTGGAACAATTGGGCGTGCGTTTTTATCAGGATGCCTGCGGGCTTTATGCGGTGACAGAGGGATTGCACGGGGCCTGTATCAAACTACCCTTTCCCAGCGTAGGAGTAACGGAAAATGTGATTCTGGCCGGGGTAATGGCCAGAGGCCAGACTTGTATTGTTGGTGCAGCCCGGGAGCCGGAAATTACATCCCTTTGCGATTTTTTAAACTGCTGTGGAGCCAGGATAGAAGGTATGGGAACAGATTGTATTCATATATGGGGAGGCAGGCCGTTACATGGTACCAGATACCGCATGGAGGCAGACCGTATTGTGGCAGGCACTTATTTATTTGCCTGTATTGCAGCGGGAGGCTCCTGCTTTTTGGAAGAAGCTCCGGCCCATCAGATGGCAGCGGTGATTCATGTGGCGGAGCAAATGGGAGCCTGGTGTGATATTTCTCCCAAAGGAATATTTGTGCAGGCCTTGAAAAAACATCCTGTATTAAACCATTTATCAACTGCACCTTACCCGGGGTTTCCTACAGATTTGCAATCGGTGGTGCTTTCTGTTCTTACCGCCAATGAAGGGGAATGTCTGGTAGAGGAACGAATTTTTGAGAATCGTTTTCGTATCGTGGAAGAATTACAAAAAATGGGAGCTTCCATTCAGATACTGGACCGGCACAGGGTTTTGGTAAAGGGCGGCAGCATATTGCAAGGAACCCATGTAGAGGCCAAAGAACTGCGCGGCGGTGCTGCTTTAGTGGTGGCAGGCCTTATGGCAGAAGGTAATACGGTTATTGAAGGAAAAAAATATATTTATCGGGGATATGAAAATATCTGCCGGGATTTGCAGGAGTTAGGAGCGAGAATCGTAAGTGTATAGAAACAGAGGAAAAACCCTATTTATATGGATTTTTATATTGATTGTGCTGTTATTATTTGCAGGCGGCGTGCTGATGTGGGTAATGGATACCTATACGGTGAAAAATGTATATGTGGAGGGCAATTATCATTATACCCAGGAAGAAATAAAGGAAATAGTGATGGAAGGTCCCTTAGGGAATAACTCGCTCTATTTGCGAATGAAATACAAAAGCAAAGGAGTGGACCATATTCCCTTTGTGGATACCATGGATGTAAGTATTTTATCGCCGGACACCATCAAAATTACGGTGTATGAAAAAATATTGGCAGGCTATGTGGAATATTTGGATACCTATATGTATTTTGATAAGGACGGATATTTAGTGGAATGCTCCGGTGTTAAGACACTGGGAGTGCCTCAGGTAGCCGGGATTACTTTTAACCATGCACTGCTGGGGGAGCCCCTTCCGGTAGAGGACAAGGGGATTTTTGATCGAATCTTAAGTCTTACCAAACTGGTTGGAAAGTATGAACTGGCTGCGGATAAAATATTCTTTCATTCCGGTGGAAAGGTTACTGTCTATTTTGGCGATATTAAGGTTGCTTTGGGCAGCGAGACAAAAAATCTGGAGGATCGGTTTATGTTACTTCCCGGGTTTCTGAAAGAATTGGAAGGAAAAAAGGGAACCCTTCAGATGGAAAATTATAATCCCGATAACGGCAGGTATACTTTTCAACCTGATTCGTAGGGATTTGGCTAAAAAATCTAAAAAATAGGTTGATTAATTTGTGAAATAATTATATGATAGTCTATATGGAGTCTATACGTGGGAAGTGTATGTTCCCATAGGAAGAAGGAGGATAAAACCTTGCTGGAAATTAAGAACAATGATGCTGAATCTGCAGCAAAAATCATCGTAGTAGGCGTTGGTGGTGCAGGTAATAATGCTGTTAATAGAATGATTGATGAGAAGATTTGCGGAGTTGATTTTATTGGTGTAAATACCGATAAGCAGGCACTTCAGTTGTGCAAGGCTCCCAAGCTGTTACAGATTGGTGAGAAGCTGACCAAGGGACTGGGCGCAGGTGCTAAGCCTGAGGTTGGTGAGAAGGCAGCAGAGGAAAGTATGGAGGAGATTACCGCAGCACTGAAGGGTGCGGATATGGTATTCGTAACCTGTGGTATGGGTGGCGGTACCGGTACCGGTGCAGCTCCCGTGGTAGCAAAAATTGCTAAGGATATGGGTATCCTTACGGTAGGTGTAGTGACCAAGCCCTTCCGTTTTGAAGCAAAGGCGCGTATGGCCAATGCAGTAAGTGGTATTGAACGTATTAAAGAAAATGTGGATACTTTGATTATTATTCCTAATGATAAATTGTTGGAAATCGTGGACAAGCGTACCACTATGCCGGAGGCATTAAAGAAGGCGGATGAAGTATTGCAGCAGGCAGTACAGGGTATTACCGACCTGATTAATGTTCCTTCTATCATCAATCTGGACTTTGCAGATGTTCAGACTGTTATGAAGGACAAGGGTATTGCACATATTGGTATCGGTGAAGGCAAAGGCGACGACAAGGCCATTGACGCAGTTAAGAAGGCTATCGAGAGTCCCTTGCTGGAGACCACCATTGCAGGTGCTTCCCATGTTATTATCAATGTATCCGGTGATATTTCCCTGTATGATGCTTCTTCTGCAGCAGATTACGTACAGGAGCAGACCGGTGACGATGTGACCGTTATCTTTGGTGCAATGTATGATAATTCCCAGTCGGACAGCTGTACCATTACTGTCATTGCTACCGGCCTGGAGGATAATGCAAATCCTTCTACCATGAGCAGATTAGGTGGAGCAACCCCTTACAGACAGGCTGCTTCCCATATCACTCCCAGTTCCTTAAAGGCACTGAACCTGAATCCCGCACCCGCAGCCCAGACTGCAGCTGCAACGGCTACCCCGAAGACAATTCCCGGTATCCAGAAGCCTGCGGAGATTCGTTCTTCCGTAGAAGAGCGGACCTTAAATATCCCCACCTTCTTACAGCGTAAGTAAACATAGTCTATCAAGCTCCGAGCGTCTTTTCGCCCGGAGCTTTTTTCATTCCCATCCCTGTTCTTTCCGCCTCCCCTTCCCTTTTCCCCATGCCCCTCCTCCTGCAGCCCACTGTGGTCCCGGCCCACCTCCCCTCCCGGGGTTTTCGTTTTCTGTCTTGGGGATTTTCTAACAAACGACCTTTCAGTAGTGTT